>JBDSSU010000118.1:0-9958 GCA_039928635.1 Opitutaceae bacterium
CGCAATGCTCCCGAGATCTCCGGCCAAGGCAGCCTTCGTCACGGCCGTGATGTCGCCGGCGAGCATCGACGCCTCACGCACGACTTCGAGTGGCTGACCGGAGGCGGCCGCAATCGCTTCTTCGACGAGCCCTTCCTTCAGGCCAATCCGCAGATCGCCGAGGATGATTTTTACCAGGTATTTTGTTTCAGCCGGCGACAGCTCCGGCATCCGCCCTTGGAGCAGATCGAGCTTTGCGGTCGGGCCGCGCGCGGTCGCGAGTTGGCCGAAAAGCGCGGAGAGATCGCGGAGGGTTTGGGGTGGCACGGGCGTCCCGCCCGTGGTTTCCGGACACGGGCGGGACGCCCGTGCCGCTCTGGGTCTGCCTTCCAGCATTGCTTCCACCGCGTCGCCGGGATCCGGGAAACGTTGATACGCGGCCCGAAATTCGCCCTCGCCGAGGTTCGCCGCCGTGAGGAGCGCACGGCGCAACACCGACCAGCCGAGGGTGAGCTTGCGCTCGTCGGTTTGGGGAAAGGCGCGCCCTGTAAAGAAGAGCGCGGCCCAGGCGGCGTCCTCCGGAGCCAGCGAAACAAGATAGTCCCGGAGCAGCGCGATCTTCTCGAGTTTGCGGTCGGTCGTCTTCAGCTGATCGGCGATCGTCGCGAAACGGTGAAAGGCATTTGGTTGGGCGGGCGTCGGAGACTTGTCGGCTTCTCTTGGCAGGGGCAGCTCGCCGGTGGGCTCGCGAACCACGGGCAAGATGCCCGTGCCACGCGGAGCGCTGCCGATCTCGAACTCGAGCTGGTTATCCTGACCGAACGCCCACGCTTCGATCCCCCGCTCGCGGAGGGTTCGCGCGAATTCCCGCGCGAAACCGTGCAAGGTCAGTACGCGCTTGGGCTGCACGAGTTCAACGAAGCGCAGCAGGTCGGTGAAGTCCGCGTGGTCGGAGAGCGGGAACGCGGCGTCGCATTGGTAGCGGTAGATCGCGCCGGCATCGAGCGCCCAGCCCGTAATCATGGCGGTGCGACGCGGGGAGATCTTTTTCAGGAAGGCCGAACTAGCGGATTGGGGCGGGCAAATGACCACGTGGCCTTTCACGTCGGCCAGCGAGAACGGTCGGTAGGGAGGAAAAGTGAGTCCCATTTCTTCGTAGATCGCGGTGAGCCGGCAGGTCGCGGGATGTAGCATCACCGGCAGTTTCGCGTGGGCGAAGCTGCTCAGCAGCTCCTGGCTTTTTCCGAGACTGTAACCGAAGAGCACCGGGGTTTCCCCGTCGTCGATCGCGTTGCGACAAAAGCGGATGATGTCAGCCAGCACGCGCTCGGTGGGCGGCAGCACGTACTGCGGTTTCCCGTAAGTGGTTTCCATGATGAGCACGTCGGCGCGCGGCGTGGCGCAAGGCTCGGCGGACAGGCCCCGGCGCAGTTTGAAATCACCGGTGTAGAGCAAAGTGCCGTGCGTCTCATGGGTCAGCAGCGATTGGGCGGACCCAAAAATGTGTCCCGCCGGGTGCAGCGCGATGGAGCAGGCGGGCGTGAGTACTTCGGTTTTTCCGAACGGCAAAACGTGTTCGAGACGCTGTCCCGGCATGCGCGCCTGCATGAGCCGCGCGGTGCCTTCGGAGCAGATGATTTCCCGATGCGTGGCGAGATGATCGAAGTGGGCGTGCGAAACGAAAGACCGCGCCGCCGGGAAGTGCGCATCGAGATGCCAGCCGACCTGCGGGAGCCAAACGTTATTTTTGAATTCGACCTGCCAAGACATGAGAGTCCGCGGCCCTCGGGAAGACCGCGCGGAAATTCGCAACGGACACGAACCCGGTCACAAAGCAAACGGCTGCGTGCCGCGCTAAACTTACACGCTCACGATCGTGTCGGCGCGGCTCGTGAAATATTTCCACTTCGCCAGCCGCCACGCGGTCACAAAGAAGGCCGTCAGCGGGATCGCTAGCAGCATGCCGAGGATACCTTGAAATGCGGTGCCCCAGAAGAAAATCGCGATGATGATGATCACGGGGTGCAGACCGGTGCGCGACCCCATGATGCGAGGCGTGAGCAGCCAGCTTTCGATGGCCTGCACGATCATTTTCACGAGCAGCACCAGCATCACCAGCTGCATCCCTCCGCTGGAAGGCGCGTCTTGTAGCGCGGTCGCTTGCTGCGCGGCGCCGTCGGCGATGGCTTGCGCCACCTGCGGTTTCTGGAAGAACGCGAGTGGAATGGTGACCGCCAACCCGATGATCGTGCCGAGGTAGGGAATGATGTTAAGCACGCCCAGACTGAGGCCGATGACGAAACCGAAGCGGAGACCGACGAGGGTGAATCCGATCCCGAGCAGGACGCCCATGATGAGCCCGATGATCAACTGCCCGCGGAAAAACGATTCGATGATATTGATGAACTCGCGCACGAGAAACACGATGTCGTCCCGCAAGCTCGGCTTCACGAAGGTGAGATGACCGGGAAGGTTTTTGGTCGGTTCACCCCGCACCAGCAAAAAGAAGAAGAGATAAACCGGAATGATCGCCAGGTGGGCGATGAATGCAAAAACACCCAGCAGCCCGCCGCCCGCGGAACGCAAAGCCGGCAGGCTGTGGGTAATGAGTGACTTCCCGGTGCTGGTCAGAGAGTCCACCATGTCCCGCACGATCGGATTCTCCATTTTCTCCCGCGCCGTCGCTGCCCAGGCCGGATAATTCTCTTCGAAATATTTGGTCGTTTGGGCGCTGAGTTTCGGAATGTAGTCGATGAAGTTCAGCACTTGCGCAATCAGCGGTGGAACCGCGAGCACCAGCGCGGAGGTCAGGAACAGCACGACCACCGCATAAAGGACCACGACGGCCCACATGCGATGAAGCCGCAAACGGATCTCGAGCAGATCGATCAAGGGGCGCAGCACCAGCGCAAAGACACCCGCCACCGCAAGCGGCCACAAAACGCTCGAGAAAAATCGCACGAGTTGCCCGAGCACGATCAGCGCGGAGATCCCCATCGCCATCGATCCAAGGAGGGCAAATGTGGTGATCGCAAAGCCGACGATGAGGCGCTGGCTCGGATTCAAGAGGCCCACACGGGGTTCTTCAGACATGGAGGCAGAGGAAAGGAGAGCAGGCAGAAGGTGGCCAGAATTTTATGACGACCGACCATCCATCGCATTTCTCCGCCACAAAACCGGTTAGCGCTTTGACGCACCGCGCATTTCCGCAAGCTTGCCAGTTCGCTCCATGCAGGCCGCCACCCACATCCACGTCAAAGGTGCTCGTGAACATAACCTGAAGAACCTCGAGCTGCGGATTCCGCGGGGGAAACTGGTGGTCGTAACCGGACCGAGCGGCTCCGGGAAGTCGTCGCTCGCTTTCGATACGATCTACGCGGAGGGCTACCGGAAATACATGGAGAGCCTCTCGACGCAGGCGCGCCAGGTCCTCGAGCAGCTGAAGCGTCCCGACGTCGATTTCATCCATGGCCTTTCCCCGGTGCTTGCGATCGAGCAACGCACCGGCGGCGGCGGTCCGCGCACCACGATCGCGACCGCCACCGAGATTGCGGATTATGCGCAGCTCCTCTGGGCGCTTTGTGGCGAACAGCGCTGCCCCAAGGACGGCGGCCGGGTCGTGCAGCGTTCGTTGGATGACAACGTCCAACGTGTCCTCGCCGAATGCGCCGGCGAACGCGTGATGGTGCTCGCGCCCTTCATGCGGGCGAAACCGAGCGTGTTGCGTGAAGAACTGCCGCGTCTCCGTCAGCGCGGTTTCCAACGCGTCCGCCTCGATGGCGAAATCAAGAATCTCGACGAAACAAAAACAATTCCGAGCGGAACCCGCGCCCTCGACGTTGAACTGGTGATCGACCGTCTCGTCGCGACGGCGGATCAACGCAGTCGCCTCGCCGATTCCCTCGAACTGGCGTTTCGCGAGGGGAAAGATCGCGCGCTGGTGCTCGCGCAAAAGTCCGCCGAGGATCCGTGGCGTGAGGTGCCCTTGAGTCAGTCCCTCGCCTGTGAGATCTGCGGGGATGTCTTCGAAAAACTCACGCCGCGGCATTTCTCCTTCAACAGCAAGGAAGGCGCGTGCGGCACCTGTGGCGGACTCGGGAAGAAATTACGTTTCGTGCCTGAGCTCGTGGTGCCGGATCCGGAGAAGAGCATTCGCGAGGGCGCTTTGAAGCCGTGGCGCATCGGCGGAAAAAACCTGATCATCAAACACAACGCGCTGCTGCGTCAGCTCGCGGAGCAGCTGCCGTTCGATCCGGATGTGGCGTGGAAGGATCTGCCGGAGGAAACGCGTGACGCGATTCTGCACGGAGCTGGGGAGCGCGAGTTTGCCATCAAAGGTCGCCGCATGCGCGAGGCGAAAGCCCAGACGTTTGCCGGGGTGATCGCCGACTTGGAGGAGAGCTGGCGGCACACCGATAGCGAAGGTTTTCAGGCGCGGCTCACCACCTACATGGTCGCGGGCGAGTGTCCCGAATGTCACGGCACGCGGCTGAACGCTCGCAGCAGCGCGGTGCGGATTCAAAGTAGCACGGGCGTCTCGCCCGTGGGATCGGGCGAAAGTAAACGCACGCAAGAGGCCCGGGCCACGCCGGTCGGCACCACGTTTCCGCAATTCATGGCCTTCGACATTGCCGCGGCGCATGCGTTTGCGAAGGAGGTGGTCGCTGCCTTTCGCGGGAACGAGGCGGTGAACGATGTCGTCACGGGCATCGAGCAGCGGATGCACTTTCTCCTCGAAACAGGGCTGGGTTACCTGACGCTCGAGCGCGACTACGCGACGCTTTCCGGCGGCGAGGCGCAGCGAGTTCGACTCGCGACGCAACTCGGGATGGGGCTCATCGGCGTGATCTACGTGTTGGACGAACCGAGCATCGGCCTGCATCCGCACGACAACCAAAAGCTGCTCGACACCCTCGTGGCGCTGCGCGACCGCGGTAATACGGTGCTCGTGGTCGAGCATGATGAAGACACGATGCGGCTCGCGGACGAGATCATCGAACTCGGGCCGGAAGCCGGTACCGAGGGCGGCCAGCTGCTGTTTCAAGGTACGCCGGAGGAATGCATGAAACTCTCCGCGAAGGTGTCCCGCACCGGCCCTTATCTCGCGCGCAAACTGGGCGTCGTGAAAGACGCCGCCACGAAATCACCGGACGGCGCATGGCTCACCGTGCGCGAGGCGCGCGAGCACAATCTCAAGGGCATTGATGCGCGTTTTCCGGCGGGGCTGCTGACGTGCGTCACGGGCGTGAGCGGCTCCGGGAAAAGCACGCTCGTTAATGACATCCTCGCCGCTGCGGCGGCGCGAAAACTTAACGGGGCGAAGACGATTCCCGGCAAGCACCGGCACATCGAGAATTTGGATTTCTTCGAGCGTCTCGTGCGGGTCGATCAGGAGCCAATCGGGCGCAGTCCGCGTTCGAATCCGGCGACGTTCACCAAACTCCTCGATCTGCTGCGCGATCTCTTCGCCCAGGTGCCGCTCGCGAAGGTCCGCGGCTACAAGGCGAGTCGCTTCTCGTTCAATGTGCGTGGTGGCCGCTGCGAGCGGTGCCAGGGCGATGGGGTAATCACGCTCGACATGCAATTCATGGCCGATGCCTACGCGCCTTGTCCCAGCTGCGGCGGGCGGCGGTATAACCGCGAGACCCTGGAGATTTTGTTTCATGGCAAGTCCATCGCCGACGTGCTCGCCCTGACGGTGCGCGATGCGATCACGCTTTTCCGCAACATCCCGCGCGTGATCGACAAACTCGCGACGCTCGATGCGGTCGGGCTCGGCTATCTCACCCTCGGTCAGTCGGCGACCACGCTCTCGGGCGGTGAAGCGCAACGCCTGAAGCTCTCCCTCGAACTAAGCAAACGCCCGCAGGGAGCGACGCTCTATATTCTCGATGAGCCCACCACCGGTCTGCACTGGGTCGACATCCAGAAATTGATGGACCTCCTGTTCAAGCTCCGGGACCAGGGCCACACGGTGATCGTGATCGAGCATAATCTCGACGTGATCAACATGGCCGACTGGCTGATCGATCTTGGACCAGGCGGCGGACGGGAAGGCGGGGAACTGCTCTATGCCGGCCCGCGAGCGGGGATCGAAGCCGAGCAGCGTTCACTTACCGGTGTGGCCATCAAACGTTGGGCAGAGGCGGGGAAGAAATAACTTTCCTGACGAACGCGGAGTGTTTCTCGCGACGGGGCGAGGAGAAGCCGAAGGTTTCGTTAAAAGGACTCCGGCACTTCCGCGTTATCGTTTCCCGCGAAAGCCGCCCATCAGGTAGATGACCAAACAGACCAGGAGAACGAGCCCAAGGCCGCCACCGCCGTAGGCCGGCCCGCCCAAATAAAATCCACCACCGCCAAAGAGAAGAACGAGAACGATGACCACGAGAAGAAGGTTCATGGGAGAGACTCTATCATCTGCACGGCGCCACTCATATGGGGCATCCACCCACCGGGGCCTCAATCGGTCGATGATCGTGACTCTCTGATCCGACTCCTGAAATAATCCACGTAAGCACATGCCCCGCGAACATACCGCTCACGGAAGCGACCGAATCGATTTTACGGCGTCGTGTTCAGACGTGCCCCCGTGTCTCTTGCCAAGGTTACCCCGCGCCAGCCGAACTCCGATGTTCATCGCCTGAGTGCGCACCCCCGATCGCAGCCCGTCCTACGAAAACGCCCACTCATGAAGAAATTGCCCAACGCGCCCATCAGATCTGGCAGAGCCGGGGTGATCCTGCCGACGCAGACCACCATTGGCTGGAAGCAGAGCGGGAGCTCCGCGCTGCCGCGGCGAAGTCTAAATCCGATCCTGGTTCTCAGGAGCATGCGCCTCGATCGATGAGCAAATCCGACGGCGCGCGTCCCTCCGCTTAAACCCTTTTCTGCCGCTCGAAACGAAAGACGTCTCCTCGGCAAAACCAGCAAACCAAAGAAATCCCATGGGCGATCGATCACCGAAATCCGTACAGAAACAAGCGTCGCAAAAGCAGTCGAAGAACAACGACTCGAATCAAAAGAAGCAGGCGCTCGTCACCTCGCAGCAGGCGACGAAGGCGAAGGCGGCGGCCAGCAAGAAAAAGTAGAGTCTCGGGGAACGTTCCGGGTGGCTGCTCCTCACCGCCGCCGGTGAGTCCGGCGTAATTCGCAAGGGCCGTTTCTCCAACCCCAGCTTGAGCGGAGTCGCGGTGGGTTCCGGCCCGTGCGGCTCCGCGTCCCACCGGAAACCATCACGCGGTGCAGCGCAGGGCCGTGGTCGCGCGCGACAGGTTTTCATAAACTTAAAACGAGCCCCGAATTTCCGGTTTGGCCGATGGCCCTCCGGCACCGGTCGGAGGGGATGAACGCGCTGCTGATTGCGAATTGAGGTTCTCTGCGCACTCTGAACCGCTTCGATGCGATCCATGACGAGTCGGTCTTCCCCACGCTACGGCGCATTGCTGGTTTTCATTGGAATTACGGCCGTGGCCGCCGCGATTGGAAGCTCGGCGACATTTCGCAGCGTGCAAACGTGGTATCCCACGCTCGCCAAACCCTCGTGGACACCTCCCAGCGCTCTCTTTGGTCCGGTGTGGACTGTGCTCTATTTTGCCATGGCGGTGGCGGCATGGCGGGTCTGGCGTTCTCAGGCGGGAGCAGCGGCGAATGCCGTACTCCGCAGTTATCTCGCCCAGCTTATCTTGAACGCACTCTGGTCAGTGCTGTTCTTCGGGATGCGTCGCCCTGATCTGGCGTTGCTGGACATCGCCGCGCTGGGGGTGCTCCTCGTGATCATGCTGGTCCGGTTTTGGCCGGCCGACCGCTGGGCGACGCTCCTCTGGATTCCGTACGTTGCTTGGGTAAGTTTCGCGTCGGCCTTGAACGCGGCGGTCTGGCAGCTGAATCGTTGAGCAGAGAGTCGCGGCCGGAAGGCGTTGGTCCCCCCGATCCCGGTCGCCGTCGGCGCAACTCCGCAGCTTCACTTCCCGGACACCGGGGAGGGAGGAGCGACCTTTTTCGCATCGGCCGGAGCCGCGCTCTCGGGCTTCCTGCGGCCAAATCCCCAGGAGAATGGCGTATTGAGCATTTCCGCACCTCCGAGGCGCACGCCGTGAAACATCGTTTCGGCCATCTCCGTGGATCCCAACAGTCGGGCGACATCCACCATCAGTTCGGCGTCGGCTGCGAGACGTTCGACGTCTTCGCCCGGGTAGCCGGCCCAGTACTTCAAGTCGTGGAGGAAACCCGCCGGGTAAAGACTCACGCCTTTCCAATCGTCGAACCACCCGGTGCAGCCATCGCTTTTGAACGGGCGGGGTGGCGGATCGCGTTGAATCTTCTGCCAGAGAGTGTGCAGCCCGTAGAACTCGCAGATCTTTTTGATCATGGGCAACGGGACTTCTTCGCCGATTTTGGGCAGCGCCATCTGGGGGCGCGGCGACACCGCCTGCGGTTGCGCGGCGATCAGGGGATGAAGTAACGGCAGGAGGCAAAGGAGCAGGACGCCGCGGCGGAGGAGTTGGCGGGACATAAAATTTCGGAGATCGATGGGGGTGTTTTGAATTCCGATCCTGGGAGTTTTTCCGCCGCAGGCAGCATCGATCAACGAAGGGGGACGTCTCTCCCGAAAATCGTTTTATACCGCTCGGCGTACCGCGCCTCATCCCAGCCCGAAGGCAGCACCTCCGCGATGCCAGCCGCTTTCCGCCGCGTGACCCTTAGCCGCCACAGGGAATAAGGGATCGCCGTGGTGATCAGCCCGATTCCGATTCCCACCGGTCCGGCGGCGATCAATCCACATAAGACCAAAAGAAAGGTAACTTCTTCCATGGTGTTCCCCAAAGGAAGCGCCGTCTCATGGTGCGTTCGCTCCAGAGCCAAGTCATCCTCGAAGGCAGCGAGCAGTTTCTGCTGACTGTGGTGTCCGATGAAATGGCGGGGCAGCGAATTGAAACTCGCGGCGAGGGTCCCGGCCTCAGGGGAGGCAGAGTGTTCCAACGCCAGATTCAGGAAGTCAATCGGCCGCAGCCGGGCGGTTCCGTCGCGGCTCAAGGCGAACGCGAGGGAAAGGGGAAGATAGCGCGACTTCGTTTCGCGTCCGGTGCGTTTGAACCAGGCGGATTGAGCGGTCTTCCCGATTGCCGCTGCAAGTTCTTGTGGGGCGATCGGAGCGGCCGCATTTCCCTGCAACGCAATCTCGAGCAGGTCGGCGCGCGCCATTTCCGGCGCATAAAAGATCTCCTTGGGATCGAGATTGCGTTCGGTCGCGAGTTTGGCGTTTCGCTCGACGGCAAACTCGGCCCGGAACTGGGAGAAAAGCAGTTGGAATAATTTGACCGGCTCCGTGGTTTTCAGCGCGGCTTTCTGCAATTCGATGCGCACGGCGTCGTCGCTCAATGCCGCCCAGATGAAGCGGCGGCCGGCGATTTTTTCGTTGTGCCGGATCGTTTCGATTTCAGGCGAAGGCGTGAGTCCGGACAGGCGCGGGAGGAGCTCCTGCTCGACTGAGCGGCTGAAGCCGTCGGCCGAGACGATGTTCGAGCAGGTCGCCAACTGCCGGTCCAAGTCAGCCACCTCCCGCCGCAGTCGATCCGCGTTGGCCGCCGTCTTCCCCATTGCGCGTCTGATCAAGGGATCTTCGTCCTCCATTTTGAAGGACACTGCTTGGATTTTTCGCTCGAGCACCACCCCGGCGGCGGGTGAAAGCTTTTTTTGGATCTTCTCGATGATCGACGCCAGCTCTGCGCGCTGCTTGGGAAACACGTCTCCATCGAAGAACAACTCCTTTCGACAGAGGAAGTGGGAGAGGAGATCGATGGAGTCGATCGCCAGTTCATCGGATTCGAAATCGCTCCCGGACAAAAACGCCCCCAATGCGCGGATCAGATGACTGCTGTCGAGGTGCGCGTAGTTCATGGGAGATCACGCCTGGCTGGCTGGTTCATTCGCGATGGGTCCGATACCCCGAAGCTGCTTCGGCTTGGTTGCAAAAAAGTCC
>JBDSSU010000119.1:0-3768 GCA_039928635.1 Opitutaceae bacterium
CGACCGGGTTAAATGCTAGCTGCATGGAAATTTATATTTTACGCGATGGTAAGGAAATGGGGCCATTGACCAGAGAAGCGACGCAAACGCTTCTGAAGGACGGCAGTCTGCTCATGGGAGATTTCGCGTGGTGCCCGGGCATGTCCGATTGGGGGCCGTTGAGCGCCATCCTCACTCCCGCATCGGCCGCGAACGCCGGAAACTCCTCGCCGGAAGCATCATCGCCGGAACCACGCGTCTCGGAACCAGCGACAGAAAAGCAAAAAGCGTTTTTTAGCTATCTGGGCATCGCGTTCAGCCCCGAGTTGGCGAAAGACCAGGCGGCGATGCTGGTCAACGACGCAATGGAAGATCCGAAACACACGGAACGGCTGCGACAGTGGAATGACGATCGTCTTCGGCTGCATCCCGATCTTTTCGCGGCCGAGATTCAGGCAAAAAAAGAAAACCGCGCGAACCGTTTCTTCGAGCTCTGCCAGACCGAAGGCGCGACATATTTCACGACCATCACCAAGGCACATTGCCAGGTGCTTGTCGGTTTTCTCGACGTGAAGTTTCCGAATTGGGATGCGCGTGAGACGGAAGCTGCCTGGAACTATTTCTACCCCGCGATCGCTGAGAAATTTCCGCAACTGGTGCAGAAGCAGTGGCGTGGCAAATTCCACTACGCGGAAGGACCAAGGGTTTCAGCGGAAATGACCCGGAAAGCGCCGACGGCAAAGCTGAAGAAAACCGGCGCGTCGCCGCTCGCTGCGGTAGCTCGTGGAATCGTTTTTGGCGTGCTCATTCTCGCCGTGTTGTATGCGGTCCATCTCGCGATGCAGCATGGCGCTGGCACTGGCCCTCTCGCGGAAAAGCCTGTCGATTCGGGAACGGCGCCTGCGACGGAGCCTTCGTCGCAGCCGCAGACTCCGAGCGTGGCCAGCGTGGCCGAAACCGCCCCCGAGACCCAACCCGCGCCGCCTCCCGCTTCCGCACCGCCTCCCGCCAACTCCGAACCCGCCTCCGTTCCGGTCGCTGAACCAGTCGCAATGCCGGCGCCGACTCCACCGGCGGATACCCCCGCGGCCCCGATGGCGATGACGCCCTCTCCAGTTGCCCCTCCCCCTGCGGCTCCCGTTCCAAGCCCGGATCCACCAGTCCCTGTCGCACCGCCGCCAGCAACTTTGCCTGCGCCGGGAACCATGGCAACGCTCCCCGAACTCCCAACTCCGCCCACCGCAACCTTGCCGGCAGCGGGAACGGAGCCCGCGCCCGCCGCTGCCGTTACAAAAACAAGCCTGGTTCTGACCAAGCCGATCGAAATCCCGTCACCTTACGGAACCATCAAACTCCCGGCGGGAACGCTCGTGAAACTCCTCGCGCGGCAAGGCAGCTCCGTCAAAGTAGGTTACCTCAACAACATCTTCACCGTGCCGGCGACCTCCACCGACATCGGCGAAGGCGACGGGCTTCCTCCCGCGCCCTGAACGAGGTAACCGCGCGATCAGCGCTGCACTTTCCAGCGCGTTTCCGGCGTGAGGTTGATCTCGTCCTTATTCACCTCGAACCCGCAGGCTTGGAGCAGAAAAGCAACGCCTTCGCCGCTGCCCATCGTCTGTTTCAAGCTGTGCGCAAACAGTTCGATATATTCCTTGTAGCTATCCAGCGCGAGGCTGCCCTCCGCGACGTAGCGAGCGAGTTCCTGGTCGTGGCTTTCGATCAGGTCGAAAAGAGCGCGCCGCAGCCGGACCCGCATCGCCGGATCGACGACGAGCTTGAAAGGGTTCGCCGACGGATCGGAGGGAATCGGGGCGTTGGAAACGTCGAAGTTGAGCGGAGTCAGGGCGTGTTCGCGGGTAGAGTCATTCATGTGGCGTGACTGATACTACGGCAGCGCCGCCGGTGCGCAATCAGCGCCGCTTCTTCGCCGATTTTCCCGCACTGCCTTGCTGAGGCGGGGAGATGAGCAGCCCGTTGGCGTCGTAATCCTCAATGCGCGAGACGGCATCCCCCGGACCGTAAAAAAACAGGCGCCTGCCCAGATACTTGCCCTCCGGCGAGGAAAACGATGTCTCGGCAATATGTCCGTAGCCGTCGCGTTTGTAGCTCGCCCGGTAGATCACTTTGTTTTTGGCATCGGAAAAAATCGCGCCTACTGCGAGGTCGCCATCGCCCAGGAGGTAGGTAATCTTCCGCGTGGGTTTGCCCGAATTGTCCCAAATCGTCTCCTCTGCCGTGCGCTTTTCCGGATCGACGATCGTCGTGCTCTTCGAGCCATCCGGGCGCAGCTTGGTGGTGGCTTTGATCGTCCCATAAGTTTCGTTTTGGGCGCGCGCCAACGGGATGGCGAGCAGCAGCGCGGTAATGAGGATCGCAGAAGTTTTCAAGGCGTCGGAAGTCTAGATCGTCGCGGTCAATTCCGCCAGCGGCACGTCATCTCCATGATGCCGGTTGAATTGCAATTCGTAGAGCCGCCGGTAATAGCCGCTCTGCGCTGACAGCTCGGCGTGCGTGCCGACTTCCTTGATGCGGCCATTTTCGAGGACCACGATCTGGTCGGCATTGAGGATGGTGGAAAGACGATGGGCGATGGCAATGACGGTGCGGCCCCGCGAGAGCACATCGAGCGCGCGCTGTATTTCCTTTTCGGATTCGGTATCGAGCGCGCTCGTTGCCTCGTCGAGCAGCAGGATCGGCGCGTTCTTGAGCAGAGCGCGGGCGATGGAAAGGCGCTGCTGCTGACCCCCCGACAAGTTGCAGCCTTTGTCGCCGATCACCGTCTCGTAGCCGTGCGGCTGCGCGAGGATGAAGTCGTGCGCGAAAGCCTGGCGCGCGGCTTCCTGCACTTCGGCATCCGTCGCGGCGAAGCGGCCGTAGCGGATGTTCGCAGAGATGGTGGTGTGAAAGAGAAAGGTCTCCTGCGTGACGATGCTGACCTGCTCGCGGAGCGAGGCCTGTGTGACCGAGCGGATGTCCCGCCCATCGATCAGCACCGCGCCGGACTGCGGATCGTAAAAGCGCAGGATGAGCGAGAGCAGCGTGCTCTTGCCCGCACCGCTCGCACCCACGAGTGCGCACGTCGTGCCCGGCGCAATGGTGAGCTGGATATCCGTGACCGCGGGCTGGTCGGGACGATAGCCGAAGGTCACGCGATCGAAAAAAATCTCGCCGCGCACGGTGCCAAGCGCCGTCACGCCGGGCGTGTCCCGGACGGTTGGCTCGAGCGCCATCAGCTCGAAGATGCGCGTCGTCGAAGCGAGGCATTTTTGCATCTGGCCGTTCACCTTGCTCAGCTTCTTTACCGGATCGTAGAGCATGAAAATGCCCGTCAGCAGCCCGATGAATTCCGCCGCTCGAATCTGCCAGTACCAGACATAAAAAAGCGCCAGGCCAACGCCCACCGCCGCGACCGCCTCGATCATCGGCCCCACGATCTCGATCGCCTTGCGCACGCGCATCGAGTTGCGGAACTGATGCCGGCTCGACTGCTCGAAATCGCGCGCTTCATCCTGCTCACGCGCCAGTGACTTGATCACGCGGATTCCGGCGAACGCTTCCTGCATGATCACCATCATCGCACCCGCCTCGTTCTCCTCATCGCGTCCCGCGCGCCGCACCTTCCGGCCATAGACCACGATTGGGACGAGGCAGACGGGAAAAAGCACGAGGCTGCCGAGGGTGAATTTCCAGTCGATCGAGAACAGCGTGACGAGCGCGAAGATGACCGTGAACGGCTGCGTGACGACATCGCTGCTCACGCTCGTGAGCGCTTGCTGGGCCATGCGC
>JBDSSU010000120.1:0-4919 GCA_039928635.1 Opitutaceae bacterium
GAGCGCTCGGGGCGGGTGGGGTGGACTATGTCACCAAGCCCTTCCACAAAGCGGAGCTGGTTTCACGGGTACGCACCCATTTGGCGCTGAAGGCGGCGCGCGATTCGTTGCGCCAGCTGGCGGAGGACAAAGACGAGTTGCTCGGGATCCTGGCGCACGATCTCAAAAGCCATCTCGGCGGTATGCAGATGAGCGCGCAGGTGTTGCATAAGCGGGCTGTGACGATGGGGGAGCCGCGGCTCGAATTGATGTCAGGTAATATCCTGCATGCGACCAATCAGATGTTTTCCTTCGTGAAGGAGTTTCTGGCGAATTCCAGCGCGGAGCGCGGCATGGAAATCAAAGTGGAGCCAGTCGCTTTGCACGAGGCGGCCGCCGAAGCGGTGCGGCACTACGCCGAGGCGGCGCAACGCAAGGAGATCATGCTCCATTTTGAAGCGGCGGAGGATAATGTGTTCGTTTCCGCTGATCGGGCCGCGTTGGACCAGGTGATCGATAATCTGATTTCCAACGCGATTAAATTTTCTCCGCCCGCCAGGAATATTTGGGTCAGCATCGCGGTGACGGCGGCGGGGGCGGAATGCCGCATCCAGGATGAAGGCCCCGGCTTCACGGAAGAGGACAAGGTGCTGATGTACGGTCGCTATCGCCGGCTCAGCGCCGCTCCCACGGGAAACGAGCCGTCGACGGGACTCGGTTTGAGCATCGTGAAAAAGCTCATGGAGGCGATGGGTGCCAAGCTGCGTTTTGAAAGCGTACCGGGGCAGGGTACGACTTTTGTGCTTCATCTCCCTGCGGCCGCGGCGCCGCCTCCCTGATCTCCCATGGATTTTCTTGTCATCGACGACGATAAAGTTTTTCGCGAAGCCACCTGTCTTCTGATCGAGGATGAAGGACACTACGCTGACACGGCGGCGAACGCCGAGGTCGCGCTCGGACGTTTGCGCGAGGACAAGTTCGATGCCGCTCTGCTCGATCTCAATCTCGGCCGGGAGAACGGGCTCACCGTGCTGCCCCAATTGTTGAAGATCCGTCCGAACCTGCCGGTGGTGATGTTCTCCGCTCAAGGCACGGTGAAGAGTGCGGTGAAGGCGCTGCATTTGGGGGCGGTTGATTTCCTGGAAAAGCCCTTCACGCGGGAGCAATTTCACACGGTGTTGGCGCGGTTGCAGCGCTTCAGCCAGATGGGACGGCAAATCGAGCAACTCGAACAAGAGGTGAAGGAGACGCAGGCGCAGAATCCCGAGCCACTCTTTGATTTTGCGACGCCGAACATGCAGGCGGTGATGGAAGTCCTGTTGCGCTCCGCGAAAACGCCGGCGTCGATTTTAATTCTCGGGGAAAGCGGCACCGGCAAGAGCATCGCGGCTCGCGCGGTCCACGCGAACAGCCACCTCGCGGACAAGCCTTTTGTCACGGTGAGTTGCCCCACGCTCTCGAAGGAATTGCTGGAGAGCACGCTCTTTGGGCATGTGCGCGGTTCGTTCACGGGTGCGATGAAAGACCACTGGGGAAAGGTCAAAGCGGCGTCGGGAGGGACGCTGTTCCTCGACGAAATCGGGGACCTCCCCTTGGAGATTCAACCGAAGTTGCTCCGCCTTTTGCAGGAACGGGAATACGAGCGCGTCGGGGAAAACGTAATCCGGCAGGCGGAGGTGCGGATCATTGCGGCCACGAACCGGGATTTGAAGAAACGCGTCGCGGAGGGGGCTTTTCGCGAAGACCTCTACTATCGCCTGAACGTGATCACCGTGGAGATGCCGCCGTTGCGCGCGCGACCGGGCGATCTGCTGCGCTTTGCCGAGCACTATCTGAAACATTTCGCCGATCAATGTGGACGCCAGCTCGAAGGTTTCTCGGACGAGGCGGCAGCGGCCATCCAGCTTTATCCCTGGCCGGGAAACCTGCGTGAACTCCGCAATGCGATCGAGCGCGCCGTCATCCTCGCGGCCGGCAAACGCGTTTCGGAAAACGATCTGCCGGCTGAGCTCCGCCCGACTGGGGCGGCGGCGGGCGGTGCGATGCCGGCGGAAGCAGGTGCGATGGTGTCTCTCGACCGGCTGGAGGAAATGCACATCCGGCGCATCCTCGAGCGCACGGCCACGCTCGTTCAAGCGGCGGAAATTTTGGGAATCGATCAAGCGACGCTTTACCGAAAACGGAAAAGCTTGGGGATCTGAGGCGAGTTTCGGAGGCGTCAACGGTGTGACTCGATGTCGATCGTCCACAGCTCCCGCCGCAAATTTGGTCGAGATTATCGTGGCTTCTGGCCGGTTGGGTATAGGTGGAACCCTGATCAGGCCTGAACGGACCTAATTCAATTCGCGTTGGTGCAAACTGTTGTTCTTTCTCTCGGCCCGTACCCATGAAAACAAAACTCCGTTTCAACCTAGCCGCGGCCTCACTGGTGCTCGCCGCTTTCTTCGCTCCCGCAGCGAGTGCTCAAGTCACCGTCGACCTAAAACTCGCGTTGCTCGTCGACGTTTCTGGCAGTGTTAATGATACCGAGTACGGCCTGCAAAAAAATGGTTACGTTCAAGCCTTCCAAAGTGCGGCGATCCAAAACGCGATCGATGCAGGCGCGCTGGGTAGGATTGCCGTTACCTATATTGAATGGTCCGGTAGTCTACAGCAGAGTCAGCTGGTCAACTGGACTCTGATCGATACTGCCGCTCAGGCGAACGCGTTCGCCGCGTCAATCAGTGGCACAGCTCGCGCTTTTACGGGGGGAAATACCGCGCCTGGCAGTGCGCTGAACTTTGCGACACCCCTTTTCGCTTCTTCCAATAGTCTATTTACTAGCGACCGCTGGGTGATCGATGTGTCCGGTGATGGCGCCGAGAACGCGGGCGCGAACACGTTTGCAGCACGTGCTGCCGCACTTGCCGCCGGGGTAGACACCATCAACGGCGTCGTGATTCTCGGTGAAGCCGGGCTCGCGGCTTTCTATACCAACAACATCGTTGGCGGGACCAACGGGTTCCTTGAGACCGCCACCACCTTTCAGGATTTCGGCGAGGCGATTGACCGCAAGCTGATCCGTGAGATTCGGCAGACTCCAGTTCCCGAGCCATCGACCTACGGTCTGATCGGCGCTGCGGTGTTGATGGGCGTGGTTGTTCTCCGCCGCCGTAACAAAGCTGCGGCGGTCGCCTAAGCGTCTCCTTCGCTTTTTTCCAAAGCCGCCTGCGAACTCGCGGGCGGCTTTTCTGTTTTCTGCAACCCAGGCTCCCTGGATCGATCAGCTTTCCAGCCACTCGTGAGCCGCGGGTACATCCGAAGCGGTGAGCGCGTGGCTCGCCGATATGATGCGGGAGGTGACGGCCGCGCCGCCCGCTTCGAGCAGCCCCCTCAACCGGATCGCATCGGCAGCCGGCACGATCGGATCAAAGCTCCCGTTGATCAGCAGGACGCGTTTGCCGTTCAGCGAACCGGGAACTGCGGGTTGTTCCAGAACGGCCATGGCGCGAAGCAGCACTGCCTGGGCGATCGACTCCGGTCGGAGCTGCAGCAGCGTCGCCGCGATATTCGCGCCGTTGGAAAATCCGACGGCGATCAGCCGGGTTTGATCGAGCCCGTAATGCTTTGTCGCCGCGGCGATGAAGTCAGCCAGCGCGTGCGTGCGGCGGATAATTTCAGCGGGTTCAAAAACTCCCTCCGCCAGCCGGGCAAAAAAACGTTTTGCTCCCCCTTCGCTCACATCGCCTCGCGGGCTCAACAGGGCTGACTTCGGCGAGAGCGCGCGGCCGATTCTGACGAGGTCGTGTTCGTCACCCCCCGTCCCGTGCAAAAGAAGCAGCGGTGGTGCGAGAGGATCTTGTGCACGTTCGAAAAGATGGTGGTAAGTAAGAGCGGGCACGAAACCTACGATAGCTCACCCGCTCAAATCGGCAAAGACCTGCTTCACTTTGCTGTCCGGCGTTACCAGTAACCGCGCCGCCCCGGGCCGCCCCGGGCCGCCCCGGGCCGCCGCGGCCGGTGCGTTCGGGCCGGCCACCGTTTCACAGCATAGCGTCGATTTTCTGCACGCGCGCGAGATGGCGGCCGCCTTCGAATTCGGTGGCCAGCCAGGTTTTCACGATCGCGAGCGCCTCCGGCTCCGTGACCGTGCGCTGACCAATCGAGAGGCAATTTCCATCGTTGTGAGAGCGGTTCCAAACGGCGAGCTGCTCATTCCAGCAGACGCCGCAGCGAACTCCTCTCACGCGATTCGCTACGATCGCTTCACCATTGCCTGAACCTCCGAGCACGATGCCTCGCTCGGCCGCGCCCGCGGCCACGGCCCGTGCCACCGGGTAGCAAAAATCCGGGTAATCGCAGGATGCCTCCGAGTGAGTGCCGTAATCACGGACGGTGTGCCCTTCACGAAGCAACGCTGCCTTGATGGCTTCCTTGTAGGCAAAGCCCGCGTGGTCCGAGCCGATCGCGATCGAGAATTTTTTCATAGTCGAAAAAGCCGCGGAGCAAATGACCCGTGCAGCGTAGCGTCGTTATTTCCATGGGGTTTGGGGCCGGCAAACAAATATCCCCGTCGTTATCGGAAATCTGATTCCGCAATCTCCGCCGCCTGCTCCCGCGCTGATTCGAGACGGGGCCCGAAACGGTGATGACGAAACGCCATCGCGATCGAACGCCTCCTCCGCTTACGCGAATAAGCGCAGCACGCCTTCCGTATCGCTCAAATCGGACAACGCCGCGGTGGGCCCGTGCGCCTGCAGCGAATCAAGCGAATGGCTCCCGGTGGCCACCGCGATCGTTCGTGCCCCGATCGCTTTTCCACAGGAGATGTCGTGCGGCGTATCCCCAATCACCCAAACCCGGTCGGGATGAAAATCCCGACCGACGTGGGAAGCCGCCCGGCGCAGGGCATGCGGGCCTAACTCATCCCGCAGTTCGGCGTCGTCGGCGAACGCTCCGAA
>JBDSSU010000121.1:0-3490 GCA_039928635.1 Opitutaceae bacterium
AGCAAATGGCGCCGAGCGACCGGCACGTCATGTATGGCCGGGACATCACCTACGGCACCGCGAGCGAATTCGGTTTCGATTACCTGCGCGATAACGGCATGGCCACTCGCAAGGAAGACCAAGTCCAGCGCGATCACTGGTTCTGTATCGTGGACGAAATCGACTCGATCCTCGTCGACGAAGCGCGCACGCCCTTGATCATTTCCGGTCCCGCGCCGATCGAGCGTGAGCAGCCGTTCACGCGGTTGCGGCCGCCCGTGGATCAGCTCGTCAATGACCAGATCCGCCTCTGCAACCGGATCGTCGGCGAAGCCAAGGGTTTGTTGGAAAAGCCCGATCTTAAGCCGGATGATCGCGATCTTGCCGCCCGCAAAATGCTGCAGGTGAAAATGGGGCATCCGAAGAACAAACAACTCCTGCGGTTGATGGAGAATGGCGAATGGCGGAAGCTCCTCGACAAGTTTGAGACCGAGTTGAATTCCGACCTCAACAAAGACGAGCTCTACAAATTGAAGGAAGACCTGTTCTTCGTGATCGACGAGAAGCAGCACCAGGCGGATTTGACGGAAATCGGGCGCAACAAACTGCGTCCCGACAATCCGGATGCCTTCATGCTGCCGGATTTGGCCACGGAGTTTTCGGATCTCGATAAGAGCACCGTGATGAAGCCGGAAGACCGTGAGGCCCAAAAGCTGGCTTCGCAGCAGCGCTACGCGGAAATCTCCGAGGATATCCACGCGATTTCGCAGCTCCTGCGCGCCTACTCGCTCTACGAGCGCGATGTCGAATACGTGGTGCAAGAGGGCAAGGTGATGATCGTCGACGAAAACACCGGGCGCGTGATGCCCGGTCGCCGCTGGTCGGATGGATTGCACCAAGCGGTCGAGGCCAAGGAAGGCGTCACGATCGAACGCGAGACGCGCACCTACGCGACGATCACAATTCAGAATTATTTCCGCATGTACGAAAAGCTGGCCGGCATGACCGGCACGGCCGAAACCGAAGCGACGGAGTTCAACGACATCTACCGCTTGTCGGTGCAGGTGATCCCGACGAACAAACCCGGCATTCGGGTCGACCGGAACGATTCGATCTTCAAAACGCGCCGCGACAAATACACGGCTGTCGTCAAGCAGATCGAAGAGGCGAACAAGCGCGGTCAGCCCGTCCTCGTTGGGACGGTGAGCGTTGATTCCTCCGAGGTGCTTTCGCGCATGTTGAAGCGGACTGGAGTGATCCACACCGTGCTCAACGCGAAATTCCACGAGCAGGAATCCGAGATCGTTTCGCGGGCGGGCCAGCGTGCAGCCGTAACGATTGCGACGAACATGGCCGGTCGCGGCACCGATATTAAACTCGGGGAAGGCGTGCGTGAACTCGGCGGACTGTTCGTGATCGGGACGGAGCGGCATGAATCACGCCGCGTTGACCGCCAGCTGCGCGGACGTTGTTCGCGTCAGGGTGATCCGGGTCTGACGAAGTTTTTCCTCTCCCTGGAGGACGACTTGATGCGGCTTTTCCTGCAGGGGAATCTGGCGTCGCGTTTAATGGAAGGCTCGATGCAGGAAGGGGAGGAGCTCGAGCATCCCTGGCTCAACCGCTCGATCGAGAGCGCGCAGAAAAAAGTCGAGCAGCAGAATTACTCGATTCGCAAACGGCTGCTCCAATACGACGACGTGCTGAATCAGCAGCGCGAAGTGGTTTATGGAATTCGGAACGCGGCGATCCATGCCGACCGGCCGAAGGATATTATTTTCGAGCAGGTCGAGGAAGAGTTGCTCACACGTCTGGAAGTTGCCGGCGTCGGTGAAAAAGGTGGCGCGACCCAGACCGCGTTGGAAAGCCTCGTCGGCTGGCTGAATTCCCATTTCCCGATCAGCATCCGCGTGGACGAGCTGAGCGGCAGCGATGCGGCTGCGCTCACGGCGAAGATCCTTGAACGCGTCAAACAGGCTTACGGCGTGAAGGAAGCCGCGGAGATTCCGGAGGCCTTGGGATCTTTGGAGCGCTACGTCGTGATCAATGCGATTGATCACCACTGGCAGGAACATCTCACGGAGATGGAAGAGCTGCGCCGGAGCATCGGGCTGCGGAGTTACGGACAGAAAGACCCGCTGGTGGAGTACAAGGGTGAGGCGTACAAATACTTCGAGGAGCTGATGAACAACGTCCGGCTGCAGATCTGCACCGGCCTGTTCCGCAGCACGTCGAACATTGAGAGCTTTGAGAACATGCTGGCCCTCCTGAGCCGCACCGCCCAAGCCGTTGGGCCAAGCGATGCACCGCCCGCGGGCGCGCCGCAGATCACAACGACCACCACAACCGGAGGAACTACGTCCGCGCAGCCTCCGCCGCAGGAAATCCAGCTGCCTAAGATTACGATTCGGCGGGAGCTTCCCAAAGTTGGCCGCAACGAACCCTGCCCCTGCGGCAGCGGCAAGAAGTTCAAAAACTGTCACGGCGCTTGAGAAGCGCGTAACTGGAGAAGCAGACCGGAGTTTTTAATCGCAACGCGCAGGTCGAGCGACTGCTCGCGGAAGAACGCAGTCAGAAAGACGCGCTGGCCGAGCGGATCGGGTTCTTTGCGCGGCAAGTCGAGGGGCTGAAACGGGCCCAAGTACAACTTTCATCGCGGCAGGAACTGGCGGCGCTCAATTCAACCTTTCAACGTGAGCAGTTCGAAGCTCTGTAGGTGGCGTACCTGCACCGGCTGCGCTGGCCGGCGGTGGCGCTGACGGGAATGATCCTGATCCAGGTGCTGGCGGGCTATCTGTTGCTTCCGCTCTTGTATCAGAACGAGTCGCTGGTCCTCGCGCGACGTCTCATCCGCTACATCCTGGTGGTGGCCGCGACGGTCGTGGTCGCGGGCTTCTTGTTCGACGATATCAAGAGGGTGGCCGCGGCCGGAGGGCTGGTGAGCGCGGCGATTGTGATTTCGCTGCAGGACGTGTGTCGATCAGGTAGAGCGGAAAGCGCCTGGTGCAGCGAGAAGTCGTCCTGGAGCTCAAGGTTCACCCGCAGTGAGGATGCGCCGGCGCTACGGCGTTGAGGACGCAATCTACAAGGCGAACATCAATTTGCTGATCGTCGACACGGGCGTGCTGATGAACTTGTTCTACGTCTCGCATTACCGGCAGATTGACATGACGAGGAACAGGATCTCCCGGCGGTTGATTGCCGAGCTGGAGAAGCACCCTCACATCCAGCTCTCGTGCCCCACGCTGCAAATTCTCCATGACAACCTCGCGCCCGGGGCGCCGTCCGCCGTGATGGGATCTTCGCTCACGGGGTCCTCTGCCACCGCGGCGTCGACGCGCGGAGTGCAGGCGAACGTTCCCGTGACCGCGTCTTTGCGCAACTAGCTAGTGTAGTGTCCCGCAATTGAGTCGGCATAAGTCTGCGGCCGGTAGGATGGTCGGATGTCACGAACAAGTCTGCCGGTCGTTTTGTCGGACGCGGAGATGATCCGCCTTGAGCAATGGATCCGTGC
>JBDSSU010000122.1:0-24587 GCA_039928635.1 Opitutaceae bacterium
CGATCGGAATCTTTCTCAACCTGCTCAGCCGTCTTTCCCGTGTGCTTCGAAATAGTCTCGTTGAGCACCTTGCGCCAGCGGAGAATTTCCTTCGCTGCGATGGCGATGTCCGACGCCTGGCCGCCCGCGCCGCCACTTGGCTGGTGAATCATCACGCGGCTGTTGGGGAGCGCGAAACGTTTTCCCTTCGTGCCGGCGGACAGCAACACCGTGCTCATGCTCGCGGCCATGCCCAAACAGTAAGTCACGATATCGCACTGCAGAAAATTCATCGTGTCGTAGATGGCCATTCCCCCGGTCACGACCCCGCCCGGTGAATTGATATAAAGGTGAATATCCTTTTTCGCATCTTCCATCTGCAGGAAGAGCAGCTGCGCAATGACGAGGTTGGCGACGTTGTCGTCGATCGGCGTCCCAATGAAAATGATGCGGTCTTTGAGAAGACGGGAGTAGATGTCCATCGACCGCTCGCCGCGGCCGGTGTTTTCAATAACGAGGGGGACGTAGTAGCTCACGATGGTAAAGGTGGATCAGCTCAGGCCTTCGGCTGAACTGTCGAGACCCTAGCCTTGGAGACAAGGAAATCAACCGCCTTGTCGAAAATGATCGACTGCTGCACCGAGCGAAGCTGATCCCGATTCGTGCTCAGCGTCTTCACCAGCTTCTCCGGCTTCTGCTGGGTGCGCGCCGCTTCGCGGTAAATGAAAGCGTCGATGTCGCCTTCGCTCACCTGGATTTTTTCGGCCTCGGCGACTTTCGCGAGAATGAGCTGGGTTTTGATTCGTGCGGACGCCGCTTTGCGGGCGCCTTCGAAAAGCTGCGCTTTGTCCTTCTCGAACTGCTCCTGGGGAACGCCACGGCGCATGTTCTCCTCGATGAACTGACGCAGCACCCCCTGCGTTTCAGATTCAACGAGTGAATCCGGAACTGGGAAATCCACCTTGCCCGCCAGAGCCTCAGTAACCTGCCGGCGCTGCGCTGCGCGATTTTGATACTCTTTCTGCGCCTTCAGATTAGCCCGGACCTGCGTCTGCAAGCCCTCCAGGTTCTCAACCTGATTCGCCTTAAAAAACGCCTCGTCCAAGGCGGGCAGCACGCGCTCGCGAATTTCCTGGATGTCGACCGCGTACGTCGCCGTTTTTCCAGCGAGCGCTGGAGCACCGGCGAATTCCGCTGGGAAATTGATCGTCACATCCTTCTTGTCGCCCGGCTTCAGGCCAGCGAGTTGATTGCCGAGGCCCGGGAGCGCGCCTTCATTGGCGCCTTCCACTTCTTCCCAGGTCTGCGGCACCTTACCGTAAATCTGTTTCTCGGGCACCAGCTCGGCGATCGGTTTGCCATCGATCGACCCTTCGTAGGCGAGCTTCACGTAATCACTTTTTTTCGCGGGCCGATCGGCAGGTTTGAACTCAGCGCGCTCAGCGCGCAGACCTTCGATCACCTCCGACACTTCGGTCTCGGTCGGTTCCACGGGCGCGATCTCCGTCGCGAGATCGTGGTAGTCCGGGAGCGTGAACTCCGGACGCACGTCCACGGTGATATTCACCGCCGCTGGTGCACTCGGCTCGATCGTACCCTCCTCGACGCTCACCACGCTCAGCACTTCGATTTTCTCCTGCTCGAGGGCGCTGCGGTAGGCCTTCGCCACGACCTTCTGTTTGAATTCCTCGAGGATCTCCTTGCCGAAACGCTTCGTCACCATCGCCGCGGGCGCTTTCCCCGGTCGGAAGCCCGGGATCCTGGCCTGCTTGGCGAACTCGCTCACCACCGCCTGGTGTTCGGCTTGGACTTCGCTCTGGTCGAGCGAAACCACAAAGCTTTTACGGGTGCCGGAAACATTGTTCAGTTGGACATTCACAGGAGAGGCGGCGAAGGGTTTAGGTTGAAAGAATCGGTCACGCTACGGTGAGCGATGCGCCGGTCAATGCCGGATTAGGAACGGCACCGCGGGTGATGTTTCAAACGCGCCCAAGTGGATGCTTGCAGCCAAAACCGCGCCGGCGTTTCGTCACGCCAGATGCCCAGTCTTCGTGAACTTCGCGCCGAATTTGCAGCGTTGCTGCTCATCGATGCCGCCTCGAGCCAGGTGCAGGTGGGTTGGCTCACCGCCTCCAAAGATTGCTGGCAATCCTCAGCCGAGGAAGCAGGCATCGGAGTGTTCACCTGCGTCGAAGCGCTGAAGGTCGACCTCGCCGCGATCGACGCTTTCATTTTCTGCGAAGGCCCGGGATCGATGCTTGGAATTCGCACCGCGGGCATGGCGCTGAGGACCTGGAACGTGATCACGACCCGGCCCGTATACGCGTATCAGAGTCTCGCGGTCGTGGCCCATGCGCTGGGAGACACGGAACTCACTCTCATCGCGGACGCGCGACGGGAGTCGTGGCATACTTTCCGAGTGGACGGCAAGCTGGAGCGCGTGCCCGTCGCCGCGTTGACCGGCAGGCTGGCCACGCCAGCGCAATTTCGAAATTGGTCGGCGCTGCCGACGGAGACCACTCGCGTACCCTACACCTTGTCCGATCTGCTCGTTGACGTCCCGGATGCGAATCTGTTTCGCCAGACCGATGCGCCGGATGCGTTCCTGCATCAGGAACCAAGCTACGTCACTTGGACGCCACAGATTCACCGCGGTCCATGAACCTGCCGCACTCGACCCGACCGCTGCGCTGCTGGGCTGAGATCGACCTCGCCGCACTGGCGCGGAACCTGAAACTGATCCGGGCCGCGCTGCCGCCGCACATGCGCTACGTCGCGGTCGTGAAAGCCGACGCCTACGGCCACGGGCTGCACCAAGTCGCCGCGCAACTGATGCACGCCGGCGCCGATTTGTTCGCCGTGGCGAATGTCGCGGAAGCAGCCGCTCTGCGCGAACTCGGTCCGGGCTGGCCCATTCTCGTTTTGAGCCCATTGCTGCCGGAAGAGGATGCCGCCCTCGCCGAGAATGATCTCGCGGCGACGGTATCGTCTGCTGAGGAGGTCGCGCGCTTCGACGCCGTCGGTCGCGCGGCGGGCCGCGCCATCGCGGTTCATCTGAAGATCGATACTGGCATGGGCCGGCTTGGGGTGTGGCACGAAGAAGTCGCGGTGCTCTACGCAAAAATGATCGCGGCGAAACATCTCAAACTCGCGGGCGTATTTACGCATTTCGCCTCGCCGGACGACGACCCCGCCTTCACCGCAGAACAACGCCGCCGGTTTCTCGCGGCCCTGGCCCGCTGTGCAGGGATCAAGCTCAGCGAACTTTTTGTGCATGCCGACAACAGCTCCGGCATCGAAAGCATGCCGGGGGCGAGTCCGTTCAACGCCGTGCGCGTCGGGTTGCTGCAATTCGGAATCCTTCCCCATCCCAACTCCCTCCTCAGGGAAGTTCATACTGAGCCGGTCTTCAGTTTCCATACGCGCATCGGACTCGTGAAAACCCTCCCGCACGGTACGGCGGTTTCTTACGGACGGACGCACACGCTCACCCGCGACTCCACGATCGCGGTCTTATGCGCCGGTTACGGCGATGGAATTCCTCGGGCGGTCAGCAACCGGGCTTCCGTTTTGATTCACGGCCACCGCTGCCGGATCCTCGGACGCGTGACCATGGATCAGACGATCGTTGATGTCACAGACGTCGCGGGCGTCGCCTGCGGCGACCAAGCGGTCATCGTGGGTCGTCAGGGCGAAGCGGAAATTACGACGGCGGAGTTTAGCCGCTGGGCGGAAACGATTCCTTGGGAAACCCTTTGCTCGGTAACCAAACGTGTCCCCCGTCTTTACAAAACCGCGTTGGGAGTGTGAGTTTCACACCTGATGAAACCAGCCTGCGCGCGTTTCGTCATTATCCCCTATGCAGCCCGCCCTCTCGCCTTCTGAAGCGTGGCAGCCGCTTCCCGCGAACGAGTGGAATTCGAACCACGCGCGCCATTTGCTGAGGCGCACTGGCTGGACGGCGCGGCCAGCAGAAACTGACCGCGCCATCGCGGAAGGATTGAACGCCACGCTCGACCGACTTTTCCCGGAGCAACCGACCCTGCTTCCGAAACCGCGGATGGTCGCGCGTCTCGAGGAAGAAGCCGCGGCGCTCGCGGAGAAACTCCGCACCACCGTCGGTGACGCCCGACGCACGCTCGACCGGCAGACGCGCGAGCGTTCGCAGCTGGCGATTCAGGATCTGACGATCAAATGGCTCCAAGCCGCCGCGCGTCCGGAAAATGCGGCGTTCGCAAAATGGGTTTTGTTTTTGAGCGACGTGTACGTCGTGTCTCTGGAGAAAGTGCGAAACGCCGCGTTCATCCATGAGCACTTCGATATCCTGGCGCGGAACGCGCTCGGCGGCGCCCCGGAGCTCACGAAGGCCGTTTCCCGTTCAACGGCGATGGTGTTGTATCTGGACCTGAACCAGAACCAGCGGAAGGCCCCGAACGAGAATTTCGCCCGCGAGTTGTTCGAGCT
This sequence comes from Opitutaceae bacterium, assembly GCA_039928635.1. Taxonomy (GTDB): domain Bacteria; phylum Verrucomicrobiota; class Verrucomicrobiia; order Opitutales; family Opitutaceae; genus DATAKE01. The sequence goes on from JBDSSU010000122.1 coordinate 4,444, forward strand.
CTTTGTCCTCGGCGAGGGCAACTATACGGAAGGCGATATCAAGGAGGCGGCGAAAGCGTTCACCGGTTACCGGACTCGCGCGAACGAACCGGGCTTTCGCTACGTCGAGAGCCAGCATGATCCCGGGCCTAAAACCCTTTTTGGCGAAACCGGAAACTTCACCGGCGATGACGTGATCGATCTCGCCTACCGCCAAAAGGCGGCGGGCCGATTCCTGCCGCACGAGATGGTGAAGTTTTACCTCAGCGATGAAGCGCTGCCCGAGGAATATCTCGCGACTCTCGGTCAGGAATGGCGGAACGAGGGCTACTCGCTGCGCACCTTGGTGCGTCGGTTTTTCGGCAGCCGCCTTTTTTTCGCGCCTGAGTTTCGGGGCAACTTCATCAAGAGCCCCGTGCAATTCTACCTCGGGCTCGTGCAAGACCTGAATCTCGACATCGCGCCCCTGCCCCGCTTCACGATCAACCCGATGCGGCAGATGGGGCAATTGCTGTATACGCCGCCCAATGTTCGCGGTTGGCTCGGCGGACGCAGCTGGATCAACTCGGCGACCCTCTCTGCTCGGCGTCAACTCGTCGAAACCCTCTTCACGCCCATCGATGAGCGCGCCTTGAACGCCGACGAATTGATCGAACTCGTCGCAGCGCGCACGAACGGCCTGCAAAATTTTACCGTCGGGGAACAGCATCCTCTCGCCAGTTTGGCGAAGCTGGACCCGGCCGAGGCGGCCGCGCGCCTGACGTCTGACTTCATCGCTGTTTCCGTCGCGCGCGATTTCACCGCCAGTGTGCAGCAGTTTATCAGTGCGCCCACGCCGGACCCCAGGCAGCGGTCGCGCCGCGTGCGACGGGCCGCGGTCGCCGTGCTGCAATCCCCCGAGTATCAACTCTGCTAACCTGCCCACCCATGTCCTCAAATCGAAATTCGTTTTTGCCCAGCACCCGCCGCGAATTTCTGAGCCGCTCGGGGAAAGGCATCGGTCTCCTCGCGTTCAGCCAGTTCGCTCCCTCATTTTTGGTGGAGTCCACCCGCGCGGCTGCCCCCGCCCCGGAAAAAGACCGGTCCATTCTCGTGCTGGTGCAGCTCGCGGGGGGCAACGACGGCCTCAATACCCTCGTGCCTTTTGAGGATGCGAATTATTACCGACTCCGCCCCACCCTCGGAATTCCGCAGGACAAAGTGCTGCGCGTGAGCGACACGCTCGGGCTCCATCCCTCCTGCGGAGCGATGCATGGTTTGTTCAAGGAAGGGAAAATCGCGCTGGTGCAAAACGTCGGTTACCCGAATCCGAATCGCAGTCACTTTCGCTCCACCGAGATCTGGGAAACTGCGAGCAGCAGCGAGGAATTCCTCGGGACGGGCTGGGTGGGACGTTTCATGGACAATGCTTGCGCGGGCGAGCCGCCGGACGGACATGATCCCGTTGGCATTCACATCACGACCGGCCTCCCTCAGTCGTTTCTCAGCGCACAGGATCACTCGACCTTTGGCATGCAGCCGAATATCGGCAACCGTCGGGAGAACGAGGAGAACCGGAAACTGCTCGAGTCGATGGCGGCGGCGCCGGCGGTCGGTGCGGACGGAGGCACCGCCACATTTCTCAAACACACGTTGATGGACGCGCTGGTAACCGAGAAGAAAGTCCAACGCGTTCTCGGTGACTACAAACCCGCGGCCGCGTATCCCGGGAATCCCTTCGCCAATTCGCTCCGCAGTGTCGCCGCGCTGATCGCGGCCGGGATGCCGACGCGCGTCTATTTCGTTTCCTTGGGCGGCTTCGATACTCACAGCAACCAGATGACCCAGCAGGCAAATCTGCTTACCCAGCTATCTGACGGTCTCGCCGCGTTTCAGAAAGACCTGGAAGGGCATCGACTCGACGACCAGGTGAGCACGATGACATTCTCGGAATTCGGCCGGCGCCCAAATGAAAACCAGAGTCGTGGCACGGACCACGGAACGGCGGCCCCGCTCTTTGTCATGGGCTCGAAGATCAAGGGAGGCCTTCACGGCACCCCACCCTCCCTCAGACTCGAACGGAATCAGGATATCACCTTCAGCACCGATTTCCGGCAGGTTTATGCGACGATGCTTAGCCAATGGCTGCAGTGCCCGGCAGAAGCCGTGCTTGGAAAAAAGTTCCCCGGGCTCCCGTTGGTTTAGCCCGGAGAATTTCCGTCACTTCCCGATACCGTAGGTGCGGAAGCCGATTTCGCGGAGCTTGGCGAGGTCGACGATGTTGCGGCCATCGAAGAGAAAAGCGGGCTTCTGCATCCCGGCGAAAATTTTGGCGTAATCGAGTTTCTTGAACTCGTCCCACTCCGTCACCACCGCAATCGCGTGCGCGCCCTCCGCCGCTGCATAGGCGCTCGTCGCGATCGTGAGCCGCGGATCCTCTTTTCCCTTTCCGAGCACATCGAGCCGGATCTCATCCGCGGGCACCTTGGGATCGTAAACCACCACGCGAGCCTGCTCGGCGAGCAAGTCGCGCACCACTGAGATCGCGGCGGATTCCCGCGTGTCGTTGGTGTCCTTCTTGAAAGCAAAGCCGAACACGGCGATTTTCTTTTCGGCGACCGAGTTGAAAAGTGAGCGCACGATCTTCGTTGCGAAGCGACGCTTCTGCCAGTCGTTCATCTTCACCACGGCTTCCCAGTAAGCCGACACCTCGGGCAGCCCGAAATGTTCACAGAGATAAACGAGGTTCAGGATGTCCTTTTGAAAGCAGGAACCGCCGAAACCAACGGAGGACTTCAGGAACTTCGATCCGATGCGGGAATCTTTGCCGATCGCGTTTGCCACCTCATCGACGTCCGCGCCGGTCGCTTCGCACAAGGCCGAGATGGAGTTGATCGAAGAAATGCGCTGGGCGAGGAACGCATTCGCGACCAGCTTCGAAAGCTCCGAAGACCAGAGATTGGTCGTGATGATTCGGTCGCGCGGAACCCAGTGCGCGTAGACATCGACCAAGGTCTGAATCGCGACCTCGCCTCCCTTGGTGCGTTCGCCACCGATCAGAACCCGGTCAGGCATCTGCAAATCGACAACTGCGGTCCCTTCCGCGAGAAACTCGGGGTTGGACAGTACTTCAAATTTATACCCGTTCGAATTGGCCGAAAGGATATCTTTGATGGTCTCGGCCGTTTTCACCGGAATCGTCGACTTCTCGACGATGATCTTTGGACCATTGGCGTGCTCCGCAATCGTCCGCGCCACTGACTCGATGAACCGGAGATCCGCTGCACGACCCGCGCCGACCCCATAGGTCTTCGTCGGAGTGTTCACTGCCACAAAAATGATGTCGGCGGCTTTGATCGCACCCTGCACATCGGTGGAAAAAATCAGGTTCCGACCGCGGGTCTGCTTCACCACCTCGTCCAGACCTGGCTCGTAGATCGGAAGGGTATCGGAATTCCACGCTGCGATGCGCGCGACATTCATATCGACGACTCTGACTTCGATGTTTGGCGCCTTCAGGGCGATCATGGCCATGGTAGGCCCGCCAACATAACCGGCACCGATGCAGCAAATTTTCATACGAAGCCGGCGAGCATGTGTCCTGCGGCGTCGAAACCAAGGACGTTTTCCGTCAGCTTTGCATAAAAAAGGCGCGGCTTTGGCCGCGCCTTGGAACTCTAATGAGCGAAAAATTACGCGAGGGTCGGCGTCGCTCCAGGTCCGATGGGCTCGGGAGCCGGCGCCTTCTCAGTCGGCTTTTTATCCTTATCCGGCTTCGGCGCATCCTGCTTGTTAGTGACGCCCACCACGATGGGCGAACGAATCTCACCAAACTCCAGAATTTCAAGCACATGTTTGCCGTCGAGCGTCTCGTGTTCGATCAGCCCAGCGGCGATCTTATCGAGCGCGACGCGATGGCTCGAAATGATCTGCGTGGCGCGCTGATACTGTTCCTCGATGATGCGGTGAATCTCGATGTCGATCTTCCGCGCCGTCTCCTCCGAAACGTTTTCGCTGCGCCCGATCTCCCGTCCGAGAAATACCGTGTCGTGGTGGTCGCCAAATGCGATCGGTCCGAGCGGGCTCATTCCCCAATCGCACACCATGTGACGGGCGATCTTGGTCACTTGCTTGATATCGCCTGCAGCACCGCTGGAGATGTCACCCAGCACAAGTTCCTCGGCGATGCGTCCACCAAGTCCCATGGCAATCTGATTGAGCATCCGTTTCATCGCGTGCGTGAGAACATCCTTCTTCGGGATGAACATCGTGCTGCCCAAGCTCCGACCGCGGGGAATGATGGTCACCTTATGCACCGGCATATGCCCGTCATCGAGCACCGCCTGGACGAGCGCGTGACCCGCTTCATGATACGCGGTAAGTTTCTTCTCCTCATCGTCCATCAAGCGACGACGCTCGCGCCCAAATTGGACTTTTTCCCGTGCATCATCGACGTCGATCATCTCGACCTTCTTTTTGCCACGCCGGGCCGCGAGCAAAGCGGCCTCATTCAGGAGATTCGCCAGTTCGGCGCCCGACAGTCCTGGGGTGCCGCGAGCGATCACAGATAGATCCACGTTTTCCGAAAGGCTGATCTTCTTGGCATGCACTCGAAGGATCTGCTCGCGGCCGATCAAATCGGGAAGGTCGACGTAGATCTGGCGATCGAAGCGACCTGGACGCAGGAGGGCGCTATCGAGAACGTCAGGGCGATTCGTCGCTGCGATGATGATAACGCCCTCGGTGGTATCGAAGCCGTCCATCTCAACCAGCAGGGAGTTCAAGGTTTGCTCGCGTTCATCGTTGCCGCCGCCGACGCCCGCACCGCGCTGACGACCGACCGCATCGATTTCGTCGATGAAGATCAGGCAAGGCGCATTCTTTCGGCCTTGTTCAAACATATCGCGAACACGACTGGCGCCGACGCCGACGAACATCTCGACGAAGTCAGAACCTGAAATGCTAAAGAACGGGACGTCGGCTTCTCCCGCCACCGCTTTCGCGAGAAGGGTTTTGCCGGTACCAGGAGGGCCCACGAGGAGAATACCCCGCGGAATTCGCCCACCCATTTTCGTAAACTTCTTCGGATCCTTCAAAAACTCCACGACCTCCGAAACCTCTTCCTTCGCTTCGTCGCAGCCAGCGACTTCGGCGAACGTGATTTTGTCGCGGTCGCGGGTGAGCAGCTTCGCGCGGCTCTTGCCGAAGCTCAGCGCACCACGCCCGGCCTGGCGGAGCTGCCGAACAAAAAGAAAATAGACCAAACCGATTACGATCAGGATCGGGAGAAAGCTTCCCACCAGCGTCTGAACCCAGGTGGCGTTATCGAGCTCCGCGAAAATTTTCGTCTTCTGCAGACGTTCCATGTTCGGATCAGTAAGGCGTCCTTTGGCGATGAACGGCTTGGGAGGCGACTCGCTGTCCTTGCGACTTTCGCCACGGATCACATACGAGTCGCGACCGTTCGCGGGGTCGGGCCGCAAGGTCGGCTGCTTACCCTGTTCCTTGCTCGGAATGATATTTCCGGCCTCCGCCCGTTCGACGACATCTTGAATCATCAACGGCTCCGGACCACCGGTGATTCCCGGATTCATCAGGAGCAGAGCGATCACCGCTCCCACCAGCACGAACCAGAACAACAGCATCTTCGGCTGAAACCGATCCGGTGGTAAATTCTTAAGTGGGCGGCGGGATTTTTTGGTTTCGAGATCGGACATTTCCTTATTGGGAGTAAGAGGGGAACGTGGATGTTCCAAGGGAGAAGTCAATTGGTGGACCCATGGAATTTGCGTCGAGGCTTTCCATCAAAAACGAATGAAAGAACTTCGTCGCGAATCACCGCGAATCCCTCGGAACCGAGACTTTGACGAGTCGGCTTTCCGCGCTGAACCGCATCGAGCAAGGCACCAAATCCCTGCCGCGATAACTCCCCCGAACGAGTCTGGCGCGACAGCCACGAGTGTAACGCTCGTCGCACCAAAGCGCGGGGTTTTCCGGCGAGAGGGATCAGACTCATCCGCCCTTTCTTGGCGAACAAACGTAACTCGACGACCCAGGCTTCGAGGGCGACTTCGTCTTCCTCCAGGAGTTCGCGCGCCCTCGACGCCCCGGCAAGTGCATCGCGTTGGCTCGCTTCAATCCATGCGGGCACCACCGTGTGGCGTAAACGATTCCGAAAATACGCCGCGCCCGAATTGCTGGAATCTTCCCGCCACGGCAGCCGCAGGCTTTTTAGGGCCGTCGTGATCTCCGTCTTTTTTAGCGACAGCAATGGGCGCAAATGCACGCGACCTCCGGACAAAGTGTGGACCGGCCGCGGTGCCGCCAGCCCGCCAGTTCCACTACCGCGAGCGAGGCGCATCAACATGGTTTCGGCGACGTCGTCCTGCTGATGGCCGAGCCACAACGTGCGGGAGTGCTGTTGGAAAAAATCGTGCCGCGCGGCCCGCGCTTCCGCTTCGCTCGGCTTTTGGGGTGCCGCCCGCCACGAGCCGGAAATGAACTCAACTCCCAGAGCGTCGCACACGCCGCGGCAGAAAACTTCATCGGCCTTCGATTCACGTCCGCGCAAACGGTGATTGAAATGGAGGGCCTGCAATCGCGTTCGCCTCCGCGGCCAATGGGCCCAGAGCAAGAGCAGAAGCGCCAGCGAATCGGCTCCTCCTGAAAATCCGACCACCCATTTTTTCCGCGACGGGCAGTCGTCGATCCAACTCAGCACCGCCGGATGCAATTGCTTTAGGGGAAGCCTGGCGCTCAACGCCACCGCGGCCTCCTGCCAATTAATGCGACGCAAAGTTCGTTTCGTCATCTTGGCCTGAGCTGCGACTCACCAAAAAATTGGGCGACGGGGAGAACCGCTCCGCCCCAATGCGCCTGCTGCTGCGAGGCGCGCGGACCGTCACGCCGGGAGGCGCTATCCGCGAAACCGTTCATTGAAAGCTGAGATACTCCTTGCCGAAATACGGCACGAGTACCGTCGGGAGTTTCACCCGTCCATCGGACTGCAGATTATTTTCCAGCAGCGCCGCCAGCACGCGTGGAATCGCCAAGCCTGAACCATTGATCGTGTGGACGAGTTCCGGCTTACCACTCTCCTTGGAACGAAAACGGATTTGCGCGCGGCGGGCCTGAAATGCTTCAAAGTTCGAACAGCTCGAAACCTCCAGCCAGCGTTTCTGTCCGGCGGACCAGACTTCGAGGTCATATTTTTTGGCCTGCGCAAAACCCAAATCGCCGCCGCACATCAACAGCACGCGGTAAGGCAGATCGAGCTTTTGCAGCAGACGCTCGGCATCGCCGCGCAGCTTTTCCAATTCGTCGTAGCTCGTCCCCGGATGCACCCATTTCAAAAGTTCGACTTTATCGAACTGGTGCAGGCGATTCAGCCCTCGGACATCTTTTCCATAGCTTCCGGCCTCCCGGCGAAAACAGGGAGTGTACGCGCAGCGGTAGATCGGCAACGCGGCTTCCTCGACAATTTCATCGCGAAAAAAATTCGTGAGCGGCACTTCGGCAGTCGGGACCGCGTAAAGCTTGTCCGCGGTCTCGTACATTTGCCCTTCCTTGTCCGGCAGCTGGCCGGTGGCGGTCGCACTCGCCGCATTCACAAAGATGGGAGGGTTCACCTCCACATAACCCGCCTTCGCGTTTTCATCCAAAAAGAAATGGAGCAGTGCTCGCACAATCCGCGCGCCCTCCCCGACATAAAAAGGAAAACCCGCTCCCGTTACCTTGGCGCCCCGGGCGAAATCGAACAGCCGGTCGAAGCCGGCGATTTCCCAGTGAGGCAGCGCATGCGCCCGCGGCTCTTCGTGCGCACCGTGCAGCGCAAAAACGACATTCTCCTCCGGCGTTTTCCCTTCCGGGACGCTCTCGTGCGGGAGATTTGGAATCGAGAGCATCGCCTGCCGAAACTTTTCTTCCGTTTCCTTTAGCTGCACCTCCCGCTCCTTCATCTGGCCGGAAACCGCTTTCATCTCCGCCACCTTGGCGATGAACTCCGGCGTCCCTTTCGGCAGCGCGGCCATGGCGGTGTTGGCGGCCTTCTGTTTTCCGCGCAACGCCTCGACCTCCTGAAGTTGCGTCCGCCACGCGGCGTCGATCCCCAAAACGGCGTCGAGATCGACCTGGAGGTGTTTCTTGGCAATCGCCGCGCGCACAAGATCAGGCGATTCGCGGAGGAGTTTGGGATCGAGCATGGTCCGGCGCAGTGTGCAGCCCGCCCCGCGGCGAACAAACACAAATTAAACGCCGTCAACGCGGACACCCATGGCGCGAAAACACCAAGAACCGCCGCCAGATTCAGCGTCGCCGCTTTTCCAACCAAGCAGCCCGCCACCGAAAAATTCCGCCACTCCATCCCCCTTCCGTCTGAACCGGTGCTCTCCGGCGTTTGCTGCTGAACTAACCGGGGCGACGGGCCGGACTTAATTTATTCCCTCTGGGTCAAATACCCCGGAGCTTGCTCCGGCTTGATAGGATGTAGGCGGGGTGCCCTCACCCCGCGAGGCATACGCTGCGAAATCTGAAATCAGCGGGGTGAGGCACCCGCCCACAAAAGCAGCCGGATGGATTGATTCAAATGCCCCGGGGATCTCTACTTGAACCGCGCCCGGACCCGTTGAAAGCGGGCATAAACATCTTTTGCCGACAGCAGCTTCAAATCGCCCACGGGGGCCTGGACCACGAAATTCGTCGGGCCATTCAGCGGATAGGGACCGAACAACCGCGGATCGGTCGGGCCAAAAATTCCCAGCACGCGCACATCCAGCGCCGCCGCGAGATGCATCGGACCGCTGTCGTTCGACACCACCCAGTCCGCGCGATTGATCAACGAGGGCAGCGACACAAGGCTCGTGTTGCCTGTGAGATTGAGAAACTGCGACGGCGGAAACGAATCGCGATCCGGCACGTAGTTATTTCCCGCCCAGATGACCTTGCGCGCCTTGTCCTCGCGCACCAACAGCTCGGTCAATTGCTTGAAACCGCTCCAGCGCTTCTCCGCGCGCCGGCTGTCCGGAAACAGCAAAATCGGTTTCGCGCCGCCGCGACCGTCCGCAAATTTCAGGTTGAGGTTCTCGACCTCCCGGAATTTCAACCGACCCTGCAGCTCCGGCTTGGCCCCGAGCACGGGACAGAACTGGAGGAGGATGTCCACCGCGTGGCTGCGGCGGCCATCGGGCGGCAGCGGCACCTTTTGATCGTAGAACATACCGGCCATCTCCCGCGCATCGCTGCGGCCGACTTTTTTCTCCGCGATCGTCCGCGAGGTGATCAAACCGGTGCGCAACAGCCCCTGCAGGTCGAAAACGTATTTGAACTTCGTCCGCCGGATCTCGCGCATCAGCCGCAGGAAGCCTTTGGCACCGCCGTTCCTTTCGAAGACGTAGACGTGATCCACCGCCTCGCACGCCCGCACGATCGGCGCAAAAATCTCCCGCACCACCCACGAGATGCGCAGCTGCTCGACCTGCGCCTTCAACGACGTGGCCAGCTGCAGCCCGTGGACGATGTCACCGAGCGAGGAAGGTTTGATGATGAGGAGTTCCGTCATGGTAGCGGCACGGCAGAGCGATCCCGGATCGATCTCCGCGAAGGTTAGGTTGCATCGCGTTTCCCGGCGGAAATCAAAGCCAAACCCATTTGTGACGTAATACATGACAAACTCCCGAGCGAAAGCGTGAGCCGGTTTGTCATCCCAGCACGTGATCTTTTTGCGCCGCACAGATGCCCGCGGACGGGTCACCCTGCTCAGGAGCACCGTACTCGTCTCTTCCCTCTGGCCCCATCGCTTGACCCGCTGCGAACTCCACGTTCCCTCCAGCCGCTTGCGCTGTTTCGCCTTACGCCGCCGCCAACCTGCCCTCCAACCTTTTCTGCGCTCCTGTCGTTTCCCTCTTCGCTGAGTGACCTGCCACTTTCCCTGCCTCAAGGTGTTTACCGAAGGTGTCCACTGGCCGATTACGTGACAAACTCGCGGGTACCGACGGGGGGAGACGGGGCGAGAACTAGGGCGGTGTTGATTCCTCCGTGGCGTGGTGTGACCGCAGGGATGGCTCGGGGGCGAAGATGGCTTGCGGATGCGCAAGGATCGCCACCGCGGCGGCGGCACGAGGCAACAACGCATTGACACCCGCGCTGCGTCACACCGAATCTCGCGCCGTGAGTATCCCCGTGGCCCGCGAAACTTTTCGAACATTTCTCACGCAAAAAGGCCTGCGCGTCACCAACCAGCGCCTCGCCATTTTCGACGCCGCCTTCGCGCAGAAGGAACACTTTACTGCTGAACAACTGCTCGATTACGCCCGTGCCATCGACGACTCCGTGTCGCGCGCGACGGTGTACCGCACCTTGCCGATCATGACCGAGAGTGCGCTATTGCGCGAAGTGGACATCGGCAGCGGGGAAAAGTTTTACCGTCCGAACGAAGGCTCCACCAGTGCCCAGGTCGCCCAAGTGGTGTGCATCGACTGCGACAAGATCTTTGAGATCAGCGCTCCTTTCATGGAGTGGTACGGCAATACGGTTTCATCGAAGCTGGGACTGACTCCGGTGACGCAGCGGCTGCAAGTCAGCGCGCACTGCGACCTCCTGCGCAAGACGGGTACTTGCCCCCGACGGGCCTGAGGATTTATTCCGCCCCATGGCAAAGGAGAAGAATCACGATCCGGAATTCGACATGGCGTTCTATGAGTCCGTGTTGAAACGGGATCCCGCTTACGCCGAGGTCGTGGAAATTCTCGGCGGGCTCTACACCAAGCACGGACGGATCGCGGATGGCCTGAAGATGGACCGCAAGCTGGTGAAGCTGCAGCCACGCAATGCGACCGCGCACTATAATCTCGCGTGCAGCCTCGCGCTCGCGAAACGCAAGAGCGACGCTCTCCGCACTCTCCGGCATGCCGTCGACTTGGGCTATAAGGATCTGGACTGGATGCAGCAGGATCCCGATCTGGAAGATTTGAAGGATCAGCCGGGTTTTGTGGCGCTGATCGATCAGCTGAAACCGCAAAGGTGATTTCATCACGCGCGTTTTTTCAGAAGGCGCGCATTCAGCCGCGGTGGCGGCATGAATCGCGGGCTTGCGAGAATCGCCCGCGCACTTCCGCGCAGCGGTCCCCACTCCACGACTGGTGAAAAACCGCGAGCCCCACATCGGTTTCGTGTCGCCCGCCTCCTCCGGTCCTGGTCAGCGCAAACCGAAGAGTTGCTGTAAAACGTCGCGCAAGTCGTCGCCAGGCGTCGGCGTGCCTCGTTTGCGGACCGCCAGAGTCTTGCTCCGTTGCTGCCGCTCGAGCTGCTCGTTGTAAGAAATAATCTGGGGGCGATCGATCGTCAGGCCGGAGACCTCGGATGCCGTCAGCGGCGTCCACGAAAAAGGCACGCCGGTCCAACTACAGCGGATTTCCCATCCTGATACCAAGCCGAGCGGAACCGGTTTCGTGAGCAAGCTGGGATAGCGCGTGACGAAATCCGGCGTTCGCGGCGTCGCAATCCGGAGCGTCACCGCGGTGCCCATTCGCGAGAAATATTCCTCGAAGTTCGTCAGACGACCGGCCCGCCATTCGTTGAAAACGTGGATGGGATCGAGGCCCATCAGATTCATCCCGTTCCAAATGCCGTGTTCGTTCTTGCTCCCGAAGCCCCGACGATCGTACCACGCTTGAAAATTTCGCGTCACCATCACCCCCATTTCAAAATGGAGATGCGATCGCTCCTTGGGAATCGAGTAGCCGCCTGAGCTGTGGCCCATGACGCCGATGGTCTCTCCGCGCGCGACGCGCCCGCCCACCCGCAGCTCCGGCGCGATGCGACTGAGGTGGGCATAAAGCGTGTACACCGCCGGAGAAACGTCGGGATGTTCGAGCACGATGTAGCGGCCGTAACTGCTATTCCCCGGACTGGCGCTGATGTGACGCACCACGCCCGTCATCGCCGCGAAAATAGGATCGGTCGGCTCTCCGCGAGCGTCGCGGCGAACCGGTTTGATATCGATTCCCTCATGGAACTGCGTGCCGCCACTGCGCACGCCGCCGTAGCCGCCGGATTCAGGATCACCGGAACCCGCTTCCTGCAGGAAGGTGGCGGGCGATTTGCCCTCGGCCCACGCGAGACTCGGCGTTGGCCAGCTCAGCTCCACTCGTTCGGCCGCGCCCCCAAGGGTGTTCCCCGCGATGACCGAGCCGAGCAGCAGAACGCGGCGAAACCACCTCATCATTTCAGCTTTTCCATGCGCACGCTCCAAGCCGCACCGCTGGAGATGGAGTGTTTTTTGGCGAAATCGCCTTGGTTCAGCGCGAACGAAACGTTCATGAGGCTGTTGAGATAAACCAGGGGCGCGCCTTCCGCCACATCACCAAACGTCCTGGCGTAAGGCAGGTCCCCGCGGAAAACCGTTTTCCCCCGATGCGCGATGGTCACCCGGAACCGATCGCCCGGTTTCGGGGAGAGCCTGGCAAACAAGGCTTCGTCGAGATTGGTCCACACATTGCCGTACTGAAAATCGAGATGAGGGATGGTGCCGATCAGCGCAGCTCCTTCTGCGCGCGGTCGCTCGTAGGGGAGCATCACGACTTCCGCCGGCAAGGCGGGGCCGACTTCCGCAAACGTGATCACTCCTCCGGCAAGCTTCGCTCCGACGAAGGCAAACACATCACGGCCGTGAAACGTGTAAGACCGTTCCGAGCCAGCGCGCCGATGTTTCGTCTCATCGATTTCCCGCACCGCTTCGACGCCGAGTTCCTCCGCGACAAGCGTCCACGTCCCATTGTCCGGCCCGACGAAAAAGTGTCCGCTTTTGGTTTTGAGCACCACCGAACGCCGTGCCGTGCCGACGCCCGGATCGACCACGGACACGAAGACCGTCCCGACCGGCCAGAAGGGAGCCGCCTGTTTGAGCCGGTAAGCGGCCTCCCAGAGATCGAAGGGCGTGTTTTCGTGACTGAGATCGTGAATGGGAAGCCGGAGACTGACGCCGACGGCAACGCCCCGCATCGCAGCCACCGCGCCATCTTTCGTCCCGAAGTCGGTTTGCAGGACGAGAGCGGTTTCCGCTCGGAGGCCAGTCGCCATCAGTGCCAGCGAGAGAAGCATTGCCCGGGGAAACGAGGGTGCTCGCCGCAAGTCGCTTCCGAAGGAGGATGCGTTGCCGCCCAACCACCCTGCCTGGATCCCAGCTTTCATGTGAGTACTGGCTCCGTTTCTTCGAAGGCGGTCATGACTTCGGTGCCAACCGAATCGGCCAGCAGCCTTCCCCGATCCGTCAGTCGGATGCGTGTTCCGCTCCGTTTCGCGAGGCCCTCATTCACGAGTCGCTCGAGAAGAATCTCGACCGTCGTCCAAGGCGCCTGGGGACACCGCTCCTGCCACGTCGCAAGATCAACGCCGGCATTCATGCGCAAGCCGAACACAAGGGCGTCCTCCGCCAGCAATGCCGGAGTGGCCGCAACGCGATCCACCGCCATGCGTTCGCCGCGCTCCAACGCAGCCAGCCATTTTTCAAGGTCTGCAATATTTGCCCCGCGCCAGCCGTCGTGCTGTGAAGCCGCCGAGGGGCCGAGCCCGATCCACTCGTGCATGTGCCACGTGTTGACGTTGTGGCGACACTCATGACCCGGCCGCGCAAAGTTCGAAACCTCATACTGCCCGTAGCCTGCGGCGGTCAGCTGCGACCAGGTCGCTTCGTAAAGCGCCGCTTCGTGTTCCGGATCGAGCTTCACCCGTCCTTGCGAAAGCTTCACCCAAAGCGCTGTGTCCTCCTCGAAAGTCAGGCAATACGTCGAGAGATGATCCGGAGCGCGGCTGACCGCCTCCCGCACATCCGCCGCCCATTCGTTCGCCGTCTGCCCGGGCAACGCAAACATGAGGTCAAGGTTCACGCTGGGAAAGTGGGCCGCGCGGATCCGATCATACGCCCGGTCGATCTGTTCCCGCGTGTGCGCCCGCCCCAGCGCATCGAGCAAAGCGGGCTGAAAACTTTGCACTCCCATCGAAACGCGGGTGACCCCCGCATCCCGCAATACGGATAAGCGTTCGGCGGTGACGGAAGCCGGTGCGAGTTCAACGGTCCATTCCTGCAGACCACTCCCGCAACGCGTGCGAATGGTCTCGGCCAGCCGTGCGAGATCCCGCGGCGCGAGCAGCCCGGGAGTTCCTCCTCCCCAGAAAACCGTCGTTACGGGTCGCGACCAGTGCAGCAGCGTCATCTCCCGCTCGATCCCCGCGAGAAAGTTTTCCACCGCCGCCGCACTCGGCGTCGTTTGATAGAAAGCACAGAAGTCGCACGTCGCTGCGCAAAAAGGAACATGCAGATACACACCGAGCGGAGCGATTTCCGGCGAAGCTTTGGCTTGCTCTGTGGCGAGGCGGCTCATTACTAACCTTTTTTCATCCGACTGGTTTTCACTCTCAAAAACCCAATGCACACCAACCGTATTTCTCCCGCGAGAAAAATCCTCCTCTGGCTCGGCGCCGCGCTGCTGCTGGTCCTTCTCTCGGGTTGCGATAATCTCACGCTGACGAATCTGACTCCGCCCGCTCTCCCGGATAATCCTTCGCAGAAATACATTTTCACCCTCCGGGTGACCCAGCGCTCGAACACGATCCCGGTCGGATCGATCGCCCCGACCATCATCATCGATGGCCAGAGCCATCCGATGAAAAAAAGTCCGCTCGGTCAGAATATCTACGAACTGGACTACCAGCTTCCCCCGGGGCGCGACGAGGTCGCTTACTATTATCTCGTGAATTACCTGGTCGAAACTCCGGACGGCCGCGTGCCCGCTGAGGCTTACACCGAGGTCGTGCATTCGAAGATCATGCGACGGTACGTGCTCTCCTTGGAAACCAACCGAGGCCCGGTCGGCGCGCGCATCAGTTTGCTCGGCCGCGGTTTCACCGCTCAAGACGCCGTTAATTTCGGCGATGCGCCGGCGCGCACGGTTTTCGAATCACCGAACGCGATCAGCTTCTACGTGCCCGCGCTCGAGCCGAATCGGAATTACCGGGTCAAGCTCAGCAGTCCGGCCGGCAACTCAGACGTGGGAGAATTCCGGATCGACCCAGGTGTCATTACCGTATCGCCCACTTCCCTTTCTCTTCGCGCCGGGGAAAACCAGACGCTCACCTTCTCGGTCCCAAACATGGCTCCCGCGGGCGGCTTGCTGCTCGATATCACCACCGACGCTCCCGAAAGCATCATTATGCCTGAGGTCATTGTGCCACAGGGCCAGATGACCACCACGGTCACGGTGACCGGTGGCCGCGCAGGCAGCGGAAATCTCTTCCTCAAAGGTTACGGCGCCGGCGAGGTCACGATCCCGGTGAGCGTCACGGGGAAATAAATTCTCACAAATCGTCTTCTCGTAAGCCGCACCTTCATGGTGCGGCTTTTTGTTTGTCCGGGTGCGACCGGAGAAAACGCCCCCGCCACCTCTCCGGCACGCAGCCCCCCGACCGAGGACTATTTCATCGCGTTCAACTCGAGCGTGACCACGACCGGCCGGTGATCGCTCGCGTCGCGCACCCCTTCCCCATCATAGATTCGCGCTCCTCCTCCGATCACGGCGGCGTGCAGTGCTGGCGAAGCCAAGGCATAGTCGACCCGGGAATAGCTCTCTTCCTTGCGGTAGGAATGGGTCCAGTTTTCGCCCCGACTGTCGCCCGCCGGCAGGATCTGCGAAACGTTCGTCTTTCCCCGCTGGCTCAGGCGCTCCAACGGCTTGCTGTTCCTCGTGTCGTTACAATCGCCGATGATCAGAAACTTCGCCGTCTGAGGATCCGGAAATCGTTTCAAGATGCTGTCTCGGATCGCCGTGGCCTCCCCCAAACGACGAAGCGACGATTGCGGGTCGTCGGGTCGATCAGTGAACCGGCTTTTCAAGTGCAACGCGAAGAGCGTGACGTCACCTGCGTCCGTGGCAAAGCACACCTCCAGCAATCCGCGTTTCACCCGCTCCTTTTTGCCGAAATACAAAAACTCCAGCTCCCGGTGTTGAGTCACCGACTTGAACGGTCGCTTCGAAAGCAGCGCCACGTGCCGCTCTGAGTCGGCTCCCTCGAGCAGCACGGCATGCGGATAATCCAGGCCTTCCGCTTTTAAGTCGCGGCGAAATTCCTCCAAGTAGGCTTGCGGCCCCATCTCCTGCACGACCAGCAAGTCGGCGCCGAGCGCGCGAATCACCGATCGCAAGGCGCGCTTCTCGGCTTCGGGCTTCGGGTAGTCCTTTCGATAACCGTCCTCCGTCATCCGATCGGCCGAGCCGTAGTTCTCGATATTGTAGGTGGCGACGACGACGGTCTCGCCCCTGGCCGCTCCAAGCACCAGCAGGTTGAACAAAAGGTAGCGGAGGAAATGGAGAAACCGACGAGGCAGATTCATCTCTTCGGTCCCTTCATTATCTTCTTCAATCTCGCGCCAACGCCGCTTCACGCTCCACGAGGGTCGGATGCGAGTAAAAGAACGCGCTGAACCAAGGGTGTGGCGTCAGATTACTGAGGTTTTTCTGCGCCAGTTTCCTGAGCGCTCCCAACATTGAGGTCGGCCCGCTCATCGCGTCCCGCGCGAAGGCATCCGCCTCATATTCGTGTTTGCGCGAAAGCACGTTCATCAGCGGCGAGAACCAGAAAATCACCAATCCGCTGAGCAGACCGAAAAGCAGAAAGGCGGGAGCGATTTCGCCAGGAGGAAACCCGAACGCACGATTGAACCATGGGCTTCGCGCCAGCCAGGCGATCACCGCGAATCCGCCGAGCAACATCGCCGCCGACATCGCCATCATCTTCGGAATGTGCCCGCGTCGATAATGTCCGATCTCGTGCGCCAGCACGGCCTCGAGCTCCTCCGGAGTCAGCTGTGCAATCAGCGTATCGAAGAGCACAATCCGCCGAAATCGTCCGAAGCCGGTGAAGTAAGCGTTCGAGTGTCCCGATCGCTTCGAACCATCAATGACCTCGATGGTTGAAGCGCGAAACCCGGTGCGATCGCCGAGCGCGAGCAGACGGGCTCGCAGCTCACCTTCCGGCAGCGGCGTGAGTTTGTTGAACAGCGGCAGGATGAGCTTCGGATAAAGCACCAACATCAAAAGCTGGAAGCCAAACAGGAGGGCGAAGGCCCAGAGCCACCAGGAGTTTCCCGCCCAATTCACCAGCGAAAGCAGCAGCCAGAGCAGCGGGAAACCGATGATCAGCATCAGGAGCAGGCCTTTGACCTTGTCGGTGAGCCACAGCACCGGCGTGCTCTTGTTGAAACCAAAGCGCGCCTCGAGACGGAACTGCGACCACCAGTCAAAGGGCAGCGAAGGGATCGAGAGTAAGATCATCGCGATCAGGATGAACAGCGCATCGTCCCACATCGCGCCCGGCGCGCCCCAAGTGCCGACGCGTACGAATAACATGGGCAGCACGCCGCCGAAAATCACGAGCGCCAGCACCAACGTGTCGAAAATTTCCGTGACCACCCCAAAGCGAGATTTCTCCAGCGTGTAGGCGACCGATTTCCGGTAAGTCTCCGCGTCCATCACCGCCGCGACCGCCGGAGGAGCGCTGGTATGTCGGCGTACCTCAGCACGATTCAACGACGAAAGCACCAATTCCCCCATCAACCGAAGCACCATCAGTAAGGCCACCACCCAAAGGACATCAGTCATTCGCTTAATGGAAGGGAAACGCCGTCCGCCGCCAGTCCAAAGATTGTTTGAAATGGCGGGCCCGAACCGCATTTTGCCGGGGTGGAAGCCAAAGAAGCCAAACTGTCCTTCGAGGACGCACTCACCCAGCTCGAAACCATTGTTGAGACGATGGAGTCCGGCGAAGTGCCGCTGGCCGAACTGCTCGCCAAATTCGAAGAAGGCACCCACCTGCTGAAGATCTGCGAAACCCGCCTGAAAGACGCCGAGCTAAAGATCGAACAGCTCAAGCGAAACAAGGATGGCGTGGCCTTTGCAAAATTCGAGACCACCGCTGACGCCTGAGGGTCTGATCTTCCTGCGCTCTTCTTGATGAACGAAACCCCTCCCCCCCAAACGTCCCGCCTCCTCGATTCAATTCGCGGTCCGGCAGACGTGAAATCGCTCGCGCCCTCGCAGCTTCCGCAGCTCGCGCAGGAAATTCGAGACGAGTTAATCGGCGTTACTTCGAAAAACGGTGGGCACATCGGACCCAATCTCGGTGTGGTCGAACTCACGATCGCGTTGCACCGGGTGTTCAACACTCCCGAAGACCAGTTCGTGTTCGACGTGGCCCATCAAGGCTATGTTCACAAACTCCTGACCGGGCGCGGCGGCGACTTTTTCAAAAAGCTCCGTCAGAGCGGCGGCGCCAGCGGTTTCCTCTATCGCAGCGAAAGCTCCCACGACTCGTTCGGCGCCGGTCACGCCGGCACCGCTCTTTCCGCGGCGCTCGGCATGGCCACCGCCCGGGACTTGCTTGGCTCCTCCGAGCACGTGGTTGCCGTGTGCGGCGACGCGGCTTTTACCTGCGGAGTTACCCTCGAGGCGCTGAACAACGTCGTCAGCTCCACCAAACGGCTGATCGTGGTGCTCAACGACAACGAGTGGTCGATTGCGAAAAACGTCGGCGCGATCTCGCAGTACCTCAATCGGATCAGCACGAGTCACACCTATAACAAGCTGCATCACGACGTGGAGGGTTTCTTCAAAAGCTTCCCGGCGGGGGTGGAGATGAACCGGGTTTACACCAAGTGGAAACGCGAGACGAAGGACTTCTTCGTCGAGTCCTCGCTCTTCGAGAAATTCGGGCTGCGCTACCTGGGTCCGGTCGACGGACACGACCTCGAGGCACTGACGAAGAACCTGGAATTCGCGAAACACTGCGACGTACCGGTGCTCATTCACGTGCTGACGAAAAAGGGCAAAGGCCTCGAAGCGGCGATCAGCTCACCCGAGAAGTTCCACGGGGCGAGCCCGTTCGACCCGGTCACGGGCGAAAGCAAAAAACCGACTCCCGGGGCGCCGCCTAATTACCAGGATGTGTTTGGACGGGCCATGGTGCGCTTCGCCAAAGCGAATCCCAAAGTGGTGGGCATCACCGGCGCCATGCCGAGCGGCACGGGGCTCTCCCACCTCGCCGAGGAAGTGCCGCGCCAATTCTTCGACGTGGGAATTGCTGAAGAGCACGCGGTCGTTTTCGCCGCCGGCCTCGCGACGAAGGGGATTCGGCCGGTCTGCGCGATCTACTCGACCTTCCTGCAACGGGCCTACGACCAGATCATTCACGACGTCGCGCTGCAGAATCTGCCGGTCACGTTTTGCATGGACCGCGCCGGGCTTTCGCCGAACGACGGACCGACCCATCATGGCCTGTTCGACCTCGCCTATCTTCGCTGTGTGCCGAACGCGACGATCATGCAGCCAAAAGACGAGGACGAACTCGTGGACATGTTGCATACGAGTCTGCAGCTGCCGGGTCCGGGTTTTATCCGCTACCCGCGCGGCGCCGGAGTCGGCGTGAAAATCAAAGACCAGCCCGGCACGTTGGCGGTTGGGCATGCCGAAGTGTTGCGCGAGGGATCGAACATCATGATCTGGGCGCTGGGTAACATGGTGCAGGACGCGTTGAAACTCGCCGAGCGGCTCGCGGCGACCGAGCACGTTTCCGTCGGCGTCGTGAACGCGCGTTTCGTGAAACCACTGGATCGCGCCCTCCTGCTCAGCCACGCCGCGTGTATTCCCCTGCTCGTGACGATGGAAGATCACGTCCTCGCTGGTGGTTTCGGCAGTGCCGTGCTCGAGGCGTTGCAGGAAGCTGAATGCCCGACGGCGCTCGAACGGATCGGCTGGCCGGATAAATTTGTGGAGCACGGGAACTCGGTGGAAGTCCTCCGTGCGGCGTATGGCCTGGCTCCGGATGATATTTATCGCCGCGTACTCGATCGCTGGCGGAATCTGAGCCACGAACGAGTCGAAGCAGACGTCTGAGCTGAGGTTTCGTGTGCCCTCGTTTCGCGCCGGGGCGATGATCGCTCACGCGCTCTATTGGGGGCTGCTGCACTGATCTGCAGACGACCTGTTATCACCGTCGGATCGCGCCACGGGTGCCGAAGACGTCTCCTCATCACCATGTAAACATCCCCGGAGCAAGCTCCGGGGCATTCGCAGAAACTGATGCACCTTGACGTTCACAGTGGTCCGGGGAGCGCGCGCGTCTCGCGTGCTGCTCTCGGCGTC
>JBDSSU010000123.1:0-10283 GCA_039928635.1 Opitutaceae bacterium
GCACGGATCCATTGCTCAAGGCGGATCATCTCCGCGTCCGACAAAACGACCGGCAGACTTGTTCGTGACATCCGACCATCCTACCGGCCGCAGACTTATGCCGACTCAATTGCGGGACACTACACTAACAAGTCGTCAGGGCGAAGCGGCAACGCCAGCAACATTCCCGTTCGTTCGGGCCTGAATCGCGGCGAAGATCGCTTCGCCTGTCGCCGGCGATGCCAATCGTACCTCGCCTCCGGGCAGACCAAACGCCGCCACGGCGTCACGGATCGCCTCCCGTACCGAGATGGCCAGCATGAGCGGAGGTTCGCCGACCGCCTTGCTTCCGTGAATCACGCTCGGCTGCGCCGCGTTCGTTAGAAGCGTCACGCGGAAGTCCGCCGGCGCGTCGCTGATCGCGGGAATCTGATAGGTGCTCGCGCTATGCGTGAGGAGCCGGCCCTTCCCATCCCACAGTAATTCCTCGCGCGTGAGCCAGCCCATGCCTTGGACGAAACCGCCTTCGATCTGCCCGCGATCCACCCCCGGGTTAAGCGATTCACCCACGTCGTGCAAAATATCCACGCGCCGCACCCGATGCATCCCTGAATAGCCGTCCACCTCAACCTCGGCCACCGCAGCGCCGCAGGCGAAGTAATGAAACGGGCGACCCGCGACCTTCGCCCAATCCCAATGGATCCCAGGCGTCCGGTAATAACCTGTCGCCGAAAGGCTGATTCGCTCGAGGTACGCTTTGCCACAAACTTTGGCGAAGGGGACCTTGTTGTTCTGATTGCCGCGCTGAAATGCGCATCCATGGCCGAACTCCACTTCCGCGGTCGGCACCGCGAGCATCTCCGCCGCAACGGGCGCGAGCCGCTCGCGCAAAGTCACGCACGCCGCCGCCACCGCCGCGCCGTTGAGATCCGCTCCCGCAGAGGCCGCGGTGGCCGACGTGTTCGGCACCTTGTCCGTGCTCGTGGTCATCAAACGAATGCTGCCCGCCGGCAAACCCAGCTCGCGCATCGCCACCCCCAGCACCTTCGTGTGCAGCCCCTGCCCCATCTCGGTCCCACCGTGGTTCACCTGCACCGTTCCGTCTGAATAAATCAGCACCAGCGCCCCCCCTTGGTTGTAAGGCAGGTGAGTAAACGAAATCCCAAACTTCACCGGGGTCACCGCCAGTCCGCGTTTCACGCGCTCATGCGTCTCGTTCCATTCCGCGATCTTTTCCCGCCGCGCCACGAACTCCGCCTGCTTCATCACCCCGCGCCAGCATTCCTCGATCCGGTTGTCGCCGATCTCCTCGCCGTAATGCGTCGTGTTCGTCTCGCCCGTGCCGTGATAAAGATTTCGTTCGCGGACGATCTCCGGCGCCAACCCCAGCGCGCGTGCCACTCGGTCGATCACTTCCTCCATCACCAACATTCCCTGGGGACCGCCGAAACCGCGGAACGCCGTATTTGAGGCGACGTTTGTTTTTGCCACGCGTCCCGAGAACTTCACCGCGGGAATATAATAAGCGTTATCGAGGTGAAATAACGCCCGGTCCACGATCGCTTGCGAGAGATCGAGCGACCAGCCGCCATTCGAAATCAATTCGACATCCACCCCCTGCAACTTTCCGTCGTGATCGAAGCCGGCCGAGAATTTTGCCTGAAACGGATGCCGTTTTCCCGTGAGCATCATGTCGACATCGCGATCGAGCTGCAGCCGCACCGGTTTTCCGGTTTTCACGGCCGCCAAGGCGACGATCGCCGCAAACGGATTCCCCTGCGTCTCCTTCCCACCAAACCCTCCACCCATCCGCGGCGCCTGCGTGACCACTTGGTTGCGTTGCAAGCCCAGCACTTCGCTCACGATCGCTTGAATCTCCGACGGATGCTGGGTGGAGGAACACACATTCACGCAGCCGTTCTCGAGCGGCTCCGCCCAAGCCGCCTGCGTCTCGAGATAAAAATGTTCCTGCCCGCCCAGTTCGAAGTCCCCCTCCATCCTCAGCGGCGCCCCGGCGAGCGCCGCCGCGCAATCACCCCGGGCAATCGTATGCGGCTCGGTGTGGAAACTTCCCTGCTCCACGGCCTGCGTGATCGTGACGATCGGCGCGAGCGGCTCATATTCCACCTCGACGAGAGCAGCTGCCGCGCGGCACGCGTTCACCGAATCGCCGACCACGACCGCGACCATCTGCCCGTGAAAGAGAATTTCGTCGGTGGCGAACAGCGGCTCATCGTGCCGCACCGGCCCGATCACATTGTGCCCCGGCACATCTTCCGCCAGCAACACCGCCACCACCCCCGGTGCCTGTCGCGCTTTCGTGGCGTCGCGTCGCAGAATGCGCGCCCGCGCGTGCGGCGCCATCACCGGCCATACGTCGAGCATCGGCCGTTGGTGTGCCAGATCATCCGCGTAGCCCGCGCGACCCGTGACATGGCCGATGCCGCTCTCATGCGGCAGCGCCCGTGAAACGTCCTCAGGTTGCCAGCTGGTGCCGCGCTCAAAACCCAGCGGCGCGTCCTGCGCTTCACTCGTATCTCCCGCCACAAATTTTTCCCAAAGACTCACCACGAGCGCCCGACGGTAGGCCGCACCGCTCCGCGCGTCATCGATCGGCTGATAGGTGCTCGCCAGCATTTCCCCCACGGCTTCCATCGCCGCCTCGATCGTTTTTCCCGCGAGCGCCGCTTCCGCATTCCGGGCGCGACTCGGCGTCGCCGCCACCCCGCCATACGCGATGCGTGCCCGCTGCACGATGCCGTTCGCGTCGGAATCCACGCAAAACGCCGCCGCCACGATACTGATGTCGAGTTCGCGGCGCTTGGAAACTTTCAGGAAATCAACGCGACGCGTTCTACCGGCCGCCAGGTCGCCACGGGGAATCACGATTTCTTTGATGACTTCATCCTCACGCAAAACCGTCTTCCGGTAAGCCGTGAAAAACTCCGCCAGCGGCACCGTGCGTTCGCCGGCGACCGATGCGAGCACCAGCTCGGCATCAAGCGTGAGCAACACCGGCGCGCTATCGCCGATCGGTGAAGCCGTCGCGAGATTGCCACCGAGCGTCGCCCGGTTGCGAATCTGCCGCGAAGCAAAAACCCGCAGCATCTTCGCCAGCGACGGAAATTCCAGCGACACCGTCTCCTCGATCGCCGTGAGCGTGGCCGCACCTCCGATTTGCCACGCCACCTTCGTGCGCACGATGCGCGTGAGTTCCGACACCGCTTCCGTCGAGATCAACAGCGGGAACTTCGAAAACTTCTTGTTGAGCTCCACTCCGATCTCCGTCGCGCCCGCCACCAATCTGGCCGTCGGATACTGCTGCCTCAAAGCCAAGAGTTCCTTGAGTGAAGTCGGCCGAAAGAATCGCTCGGCGCCATCGGTATAACTGAGCGCTGCCGGCGGCGACCAAGGAGCGTTCAAACGCGCTTGAAACGCATCAACCACGCCCCCCTCCGCTTCCTTTTGCTTTTTGGCCAACGCCGAAATCATCGCGTCGCGGATGGGGCGGTAGCCGGTGCAACGACAAAGATTCCCACAGAGCTGATCCGTGATCTGGCAGTGATCTTTGACGTCCTCCCGATGGTAAGCCTCGAACATCGACACCACAAAACCCGGCGTACAATAGCCACACTGCGATCCGTAATGCGCCACCATGGCCTCCTGCACCGGGTGCAGTTTGTCTGATGGCGTCGCCACCGCGCCTGACTCAGCACTCGTTGCCATTCCCTCCACCGTCATGATCTCGCGCCCGGCAAACATCGGGACCAGCGCGATGCAGCTGTTGATCGCGCGGTAGGTCGTCTTCCCGGCGGAATCACGGTCGACGATCGCGACCGTACAAGCCCCGCAATCGCCTTCGTCGCAGCCGCGCTTGCTGCCCGTCCGCCCCGCCGAGCGCAGCCAGTCGAGCAACGTGGTCGTCGGCGCGACGCCTTCCACGCGCACCGCCTGACCGTTGAGCATCAACTCAAAGCTTGAGACCGGAATTTCCAAAGTGACCGCCATGCCGCCAAGAAGCAGCAACCGACCCGCCCGCGCAAATCACAACGCCGCCAGCGCCCGAAGTAGCACGGGCATTTTGCCCGTGGGATTGAAGTAGCATGGGCGTCCCGCCCATGTCTGGCATCGCTGCGCGCTGTTCATCGCGAGAGAACCCGTGACCCACCGGCCGCGTCGCAAACGGACGTTTAGCTCTACCAGATCCACGAAGGAAGATCGGCGCATGGGGTGGAAGGAGTTCAAAAAAATGACGAGGGCCACCACCTCAACGCAAGCGCCGGAACAACCGGACGCCTTTGCTTCGACGCTCCCATTTCGTGTCGGACGCCTCTACCAGCATCACGGCGTTCGCCGCTGGGATTCACCCCACCCTCGTCGTCCGCGGTGCCCCGTCATTCGCTAAGCGCTTCTCACCACCGGCGTCGATCGTCCAGAACTACGGCAGTTGCTCGCTCGCCTCTGTCCTTGAGGAACGAGCCCGCCGATTTCACCTCGCCGGTGATTTGACAGCTTCGTGCAACGCCGGAGACTTCGCACATGACGATCGCCTTGGCCAGAGATGTCGAAGTCTTCCTCCAGCAGCAGGTGAGCGATGGGGTTTGCACCGACATCGACGAACTCGTGAATGACGTCATCCGATCGGTTCGCGACCAACAGCAGCGGTCGTTTGAAATTACCCCTGAGTTGGAGGCATGGTTGCTGGAGGCGGCCGGCCGGCCAGCGACTCTTCTAACCCCCGAGGACTTCGCCGCCATCAAGAGCCGTGTCCGCACTCGCCTGCCCTCGGCCGGCACATGAACGTCCGCAAATCGGACGCTTTCATCGCTGATGTGGAGCGGCAGTTCGAATGGTATGCGGTCAACGCAACCTGGGCTGTAGCCGAAAACTATCTGGCCGCGGTCGAAGCGACCTGTACTTTAGTCGGACGCCATCCCCAACTGGGACCGCGTGGCGGGTTTTCTCATCCGCTGCTTCGCCACTGGAGGTTCATCGTAGTCTTTCGCCCGTTCCAAAAGCACCTGCTCTTTTTCGAGGCGACCGACGATGAGGTGATCCTGCGACGAGCGATGCACGGCCATCGCAATTTGCCCCAACGCCTGCCTGAGCCTCTCGGCTCGGCATGACGGCCCATCGGCGCGAATTCGCCGAACTTCGTGAACACCTGCACTCGGGGAGTGTGCTTGTGGGCAATTTTCCCGCTACAACGCCGCTCGATTCACGTCTTTATAGTAGAGATAGCTCGCCGGCTGCTTGCCCATCGCGACGAACCATTGCGGGCAATACGGCGCCATCCAGATCACATCGCCGGCCGCCACCGGATACCACGAATCCTCAAGGCGGTAGACTCCCTGCCCCGCCAGCATCAGCAAGCCGTGCTCCATGATGTGCGTCTCGACAAACGGCAGCGTCGCTCCTGGTTGATAGGTGAAAATATTCACCGCCAGATCGAACGCCGGCTCGTCGGGCAACAAAACCTGCAATCGCGCATCCGGATCCCCGAGGAACGGCTGCCCTTCCACCTGTGCCGCCTCTCCGACGATCGCGAGGGGCGCGGCCACCCCGTCGAGGCTCACAAACTTTTTCTGGAACAGCGTCAGCCGCGTCCCGCGCTTCGGACCCGTGAAAGACCAGGTCTCTCCCGCCGGGGCGAAAAAATATCCACCCGCCGCCACGCGCGTTTTCCCAGCGTCCCCAATCTCGACGATCCCTCCGCCCGTCTCCAAATAGCCCACGGTCTCGATTTCGTTCGCCGGAAATTTCGCGCTGCCGCCGGCCTGGAAGGTCACAAGCAGCTGGGTAAACTTCGCCCCCATCGCTTCGGAGATCAGCACCGTGGTCGCCGCACCCGTGACGCCCGGCACGTTACTCTTCACCTGGCCGTCCGGTGCAATCAGAGCGTGGCGGGGCGCGATGCGGGTGCGAGTTTGGCCGAAAGGAATGCTCATGGGAGAATGCTCAAAACTTGACCACAGATTTCACGGAGGGGCACAGATAAAACAAACGATCGAGGCCCGCCGCAGCCAACAAGGACGGCGCCGTTATCTCCATTGTCTCCGCTGCCGTCTGTTTTTTATCCGCGTTCATCCGGGTCCATCCGTGGTTAAAAAATTCTGCGGTTTGATTTCTCGCCCCTTTTTTCGGCATCAGCGATGCGGCGCGAGAAACTGACCGGGCTGCGGGAGATTCGTCAACCGGCCATCCGCCAGCACCGCACAGCCGCGGACATACGTATGGGTCACACGCGCGCTGCTCGTCCTTCCCACGTACGCACTAATCCGGTGGCGGGTCCACAACTCCTCGGCTTCGATCTCCCGTTCCTCCCCAAATTTCACCAGTGAAAAATCCGCATCGCGGCCGAATTCGAGCAATCCCTTGCGCGCATCGATTCGGAAACGTCGGGCAACATTGCGCGCCAATACCGCGGCGAGGATCGGAAGATCCTTCTCCGCGGTTTTCGCCACCTCGGAAAACAGCAACTCGAACCCATGCTGACAGCCGGCGATGCCACCCCAGACCGCGAAGAGATTTTTCGAGTCCTTCATCTCCGGCAGCGAGGGCGAATGGTCCGACCCGACCGTCTGGATGTGTCCCGCGCGCAACTCACTCCAGAGTGCCAGCCGCCGCTTTTCGTCGCGCAACGGTGGCGCGCACTTCGCAATTGCCCCAAGCCGCCCGACATCTTTGTCGTTCAGCAACAAATAATGCGGGCACGTTTCCGCAGTCACATCCACGCGCTGCAACCGCGCCTCCGTCACAAGCGCGATGCCCTCGGGACTGCTCACGTGCACGATGTGCAAGGCACAGCCCGTCTCGCCCGCGAGTTCCAGCGCCACACGAATGGCTTCGAGTTCCACCTCGACCGGACGCGATGCGAGATACGCCTTCGCGTCTGTCTTTCCTTTCGCTTTTTGCCCGGCCGTGAACTTCGCCGCGAGTGCATCGTCCTCGGCATGCACCGCGACCAGCATGTCGAGTTTCGCAGCGCGCTTCATCCCCTCGCGCAGCGCCGCCGCATCGACCCGGGGGAAACTCGCGATCCCACTGTCACACATGAACGCCTTCAGCCCGATGGCGCCCGCGTCACGCAAGCCGGCAAGCTTGTCGAGATTCCCCGGCACCAGTCCGCCCCACAACGCGAAGTCCACGCACGACTTCTCCTCTGCGAGCGCGCGCTTTTCGCGAAGGTGCGCGGCATCGAGCACCGGCGGTTCCGAATTCAGTGGCATGTCGAAGAAACACGTGCCACCGCCCGCCGCGAGCGCGGCCGAGCCGGTGGCGAGTCCTTCCCACTCAGCGCGGCCTGGCTCATTGAAATGCACGTGGGCATCGATGATCCCCGGGAAAACGTAGCTGCCCTTGGCGTTCAGCGTCGCAGCCGCCGCATCCGTAATCTCCGGCGCGATCTGAACGATCTTTCCCCGTAAAACCCCAAGATCAGCGCGCCGCACTCCGTCGGGGGTGACCAGTTTCCCACCCCGGACGATCAGGTCGAGGCGATCGGCTTCCGCGGCACCAGTGCCCGTTTTTTTGGCGAATGACGTGAAGCTTTTCATGAATCAGTTTAGCGAGCGAAGCGCTCAATGAAATCTTCCACGACGCGCGACGCAACCGCGAGGTCAGATCGCGACGCGTACTCATCGGGATGATGACTGAGCCCATCGCGGCAACGCACAAAGAGCATCGCCACCGGAGTGAGCACCGACATCACCACCGCATCGTGCCCCGCACCGCTCACGAGCCCGACGCTGCTTCCCTGCACCACACTGACACTGCGCGAGAGCACCGCGCTGATTCCTGGATCGCAAGCCACCGCTGAATTTTCCTGCGTGACCTGCCATTCCACCGTCAGCTTGCGACGCCGCGCGATTTTCCGCGCAGACTCCAGTAACGAATTCAACGCGACGCGGCGTCCCGCATCGCGCGGATGACGGACGTCGAGCGAAAGGGTGACTTCGCCGGGGATGACGTTGGGCGCACCGGGCTCCACCGTCAGTGTCCCCACGGTGGCGACCAGCGGCGATGAACGGCGCGCCAGCGTTTCCGTCAGCAGCACGAATTCTGCGGCGCCCGCGAGCGCGTCGCGTCGCAGCGGCATCGGCGTGGTGCCGGCGTGTCCCGCCTTGCCCCGGAACAAGAGCCGTCCACGAGTCTGTCCCGCGATTCCCGTCACCACCCCCACCGCGAGCCCCTTGTCCTCCAACACCGGGCCCTGCTCGATGTGAACTTCAAAGTAACCCAATAGGTTAATCTTCGCATGAGCAGCGGCGGGGATTTTGAAGGTGCCTCCGTTGAATCGGGAAAGCGTGTCGCGGATGCTGACGCCCTGCGGATCGCGGTATTTCAGATCCGCGCTGCGGAGCTGTCCGGAGAAGCCCTTGCTTCCGATGTACGCACTCGCGAAGCGGACGCCTTCCTCCTCGGAAAAACCCAACACCTCGACGTGAAACGGCAACGCCACCCCGCGGCGCCTCAACTCCGCCACCGCCACGATCGGGAGCAAAACTCCCAGCGGCCCATCGAAACGTCCCGCGTCCCGCACGGTGTCGAGGTGCGAACCAATCAGGAGCGTTTTCGCGCGAGGCTCCGGAGATTCCCAACGCCCGATGAGATTTCCGACCGTGTCCTCGCGCACCTGCATGCCCGCTGCTCGCATCCAGGTTCCAACCTGCGCATTGGCCCGCCGCATCGCGGGCGACAGGAACGTGCGCGTGATCTTCCCCCGCTCGTCGGTGATCCGGCCGAGTTCGTCCAGCATGGAAGCCAAGACGAGCTTCATGGCAAAACGCCCTCCTCCGGATAAATATTCCAGCGCTTTAAGACACCGGTCTGGTTCAATTCGAATTCCAGCACCAAACCATTCGTGAAGAAGTTGACGATCACCTCGTCCAGATCCGAGTCGTCGACCGACTCCGGCTCCCCCAGCTCGCGAATGAGATCGTCGCGAGTGGTGGCGCTCGAAAAGCGAGGGCCTCCCCGCCTCCAGGGAGAACTATACTTGAGCCCGTCGGATCTCGGTTGCGACGAATCGGGGCCAATGTGAAACGCGACGCAGGCAAGGCGTTCGTCTTCGAAGTCCAATTGAAAGCCTGCCTTGGCGTAAAGCAGCTCGACGTAGCCGGGCCTCAAAGTACGCACCGAATCCGGTTTCCCGAGATAGCGAGCGTCGCCCAACGGGGCACCGAATCGCAGCTGCCCAATCGCCGGGGTCTCGAAGCAAACATCCGGGACTACCACCGTCGAAGCCGGACCATCCGGGGTCGGATCCTTGATGCTGGGGTTGGGAAACAATCCACGGAAAAAATTCATGCAGGCAGAGAGACCCGGCGTACTCAGCTTCCTCGATACGTGCTATACGACCAAGGTGTCACCAGTAACGGGACGTGATAGCTCGCCGTGGGGTCAACGATGGAAAAGGCGATCGGCACGCGATCGAGAAACGAGCATTCCACGTTGCGCCCTGAAAAGTATCCGCGGACGTGAAAGATGAATTCGTAGTCTCCGGCCACCAACTCGGTCTCACTCAACAGCGGCGCATCGGTGCGGCCATCGGCGTTCGTGACGATGACCTTCAAAGGATGCGCGCTACCCCGACGCAACAGCTCGATTTTCATCCCCGTCGCCGGGCGACCGATCGTGAGATCGAGAACGTGAGTGCTGAGTTTAGCGGCCATAAATTTTCACGAAGAAACACGCGAAAGGTTTGAAAGCAGAGTCGAAAATCTTTCGGGGTTTGGCTGCGCGGAGAAGTTCAGGTTTTCAAAAGATCCTCCAGCCGCAGCCACGCGATTTTTTCGATCTCGCCCAAGGCGGCCACATGCTCTTTCTCCGGGCTGTTTTTCAGTCGCGCTTGCATCGCGGCGAGGATCGTCGATCGGGCATTCAGTCGTGCGCAAATGATAAACGGGAAACCAAAACGCGCGCGGTAGGCGTCGTTCGCGGTTTGGAACGCGGTGAGTTCTTCGACGCTCATCTGATTGAGTCCCGCGCTGGCTTGTTCACGCGTTGACTCGGCGGTGAGCTGACCCGCTAGAGCGAGGCGGCCAGCCAGATCGGGATGCGCCCGCATCAATGCCAACTGACGATCGGCATCCGCTGCCTGCATCGTAGCGCAGAGTTCCGCGTGAAGGTGGACCGCATCGCGGAATGGGCAGCGCGGCCAAGTTTCCTCCGCGACCCAGGGCGAATGCTCGAACAGATGGCCAAGCGCGGCGGTAAACGCCGCTCGGTCAGCGGCGTTTAATTCAACAAGGGAGGACATCGGAATTCAGAGATTTGTAGGCGGGGTGCCCTCACCCCGCGAG
>JBDSSU010000124.1:0-4207 GCA_039928635.1 Opitutaceae bacterium
GACGCCGAGAGCAGCATGCGAGAGACGCGCGCTCCCCGGACCAATATCGACGTCAACGCGGGCCCTGAAACCTTTCAAAACTGTAAGCGTACGGAAAGGCGGCAGTCAGGTCCGTTGAGTATCTTCCAGCCCATCAAAGCAGTCCCACCCATTCCTGAAATCTGTCGACCCATGAATAATTCATCTCACCAAACTTCACTCTTTCGGCGCCCTTTGCTGGTCCTGGCCACCTGCGCCGCTCTCGCCGGGGGCGCCACCACCTCCTGGCTTGTCGCCCAGTCGAAGGACCAGGCAAAACCCGCAGTCAGCGTCAAAGTCGACGCTGCTCCGCTGCAACGCTCCAACGACTCCGTCTCTTACAGCCCCATCGTCAAACGGGTCGCCCCCGCCGTGGTGAAAGTCGTCACCCGCGAGCGCGCCAAGGAAATGGAAACCGGCGGCGGTACGTCTCCCTTCGACGACCCGCGCCTCCGTGAATTTTTTGGGCTTCCCCCCGGCGGCGGTTCGCGCGGTGGGCGCATGCAGCGCCAGCCGCAGCAGCAGCCACAACGGATGGGACTCGGCTCCGGCGTCATCGTCAGTCCTGACGGCTACATCCTCACCAATAACCACGTGGTCTCGGGCGCGGAAACCGTGAAGGTCACGCTTTCCGATGGGCGTGAACTGACGGCCAAGGTCGTTGGCACCGACGAAAAAACCGACGTCGCGGTCCTCAAAGTCGAAGCGAAAGATCTTTCGGCGGTCACCTTCGCCGACAGTGACGACGTCCAGGTCGGTGATCGCGTCCTGGCGGTGGGCAATCCGTTCGGCCTCGGCCAAACGGTGACCACCGGCATCGTGAGTGCGACCGGTCGCGCCGTTTCACTCGGCGTCGATTACGCAGACTTCATCCAGACCGACGCGGCCATTAATCCGGGCAACTCGGGTGGTGCGTTGATCGACATGCAGGGCCGGCTCATCGGCATCAACACCGCGATCCTCAGCGGCACCGGTGGTTTCCAAGGCATCGGCTTCGCGATTCCCGCCCGTCTGGCGCGTCACGTGATGGATAGCATCGTGCAGGATGGGAAAGTGATCCGTGGATATTTCGGCGTGAAGCTGCAGGACGTTACGCCTGACCTCGCGGAGAGTTTCAACCTGAAGAACAATCAAGGCGCGTTGGTCAGCGACGTGATTGACGACGGTCCGGCAGCCAAAGGTGGCCTCAAGAGCGGTGACGTGGTGCTCGAGCTGAATGGCAAATCAGTCGCGGACAGCCAGCGCCTGCGATTCGCCGTCGCGGAAATCCGTCCAGGCGAGGAAGCCAGTCTGAAGGTTCTGCGCGAGGGCAAAGAGCAGACGGTCAAGGTCAAGGTTGGCGATTTCCCCGGCGAGGACCGGTTAGCCCGTCGCGGTGGACCTTCCAATCAAGACGAGGGATCGCTCAACGGCGTCGGCGTCAGCGACCTCACGCCGGCTGCTCGCAGCGAATTCGACATTCCGGCGAACGTTCGCGGGGCCATGGTAACCCAGGTGGATCCCAACTCACCCTCCGCGATCGCGGGCTTGAGTCCCGGGGATGTCATTCAGGAAATCAACGGGAAGACCGTTCGCACGAGCGAGGAAGCCGTGAAGCTCACCGAGAAAACCGAGACGGGCAAAACCCGGCTGAAACTCTGGAGCCGCGGCGGCACGCACTACCTCATCGTCGATGAGACCGAAGCCGCGACAGCCAAGAGACGCTAATTGAAATTTGTGTGGTCAGTGTTGGTTACCCATCCCGCGCATCTCCGAGGTGCGCGGGTTTTCTTTCGCAAATCTCCCACATTCGCTTTCCGCAGTCTGAGTGGCACGGGCATCCTGCCCGTGTTCCGAGCCCACGGGCAAGATGCCCGTGCTACCTCAATCCTCGCTTCACATCTCCTGCTGGATTCTTCGTTTTACTCCGCGTAGGGCGGGTCTGTGACCCGCCTTCTGCGGCGAAAAAGGCGGGTCACAGACCCGCCCTACCTTCCAAACACATTGCCGCTTCGAAACCCCCTCCGGCAGAAGAGGCTTCTCGTCTCCTTCGAAACTTCGGATAACTCAGCTCATGCGCATTCTCGTCGTCGAAGATGATGCCAAGATCGGCTCCTTCGTTGCCACCGGTCTGAAGCAGCATGGCTTTGCGGCGGATGTGGCGCGCGACGGCGATGACGCCCTTTCGCTGGCGCTGACGACGAGTTACGATGCCGCGATCGTCGATGTCATGCTCCCGCAGCTCGATGGTCTCAGCCTGGTTCGCCGGCTGCGCGCGAAACGTAATTTGCTGCCCGTGCTATTCCTGAGCGCACGCGGATCGGTCGACGACCGGATCAGCGGTTTGGAAGCGGGCGGTGACGATTACCTCACGAAGCCTTTTGCGTTCTCGGAACTGCTCGCGCGAGTCCAGGCGCTCATCCGCCGTTCGACCCGCGCTCCGGAGGCGACTCGTCTGACGGCTCGCGACATCGAGCTGGATCTGGTGACCCGCGAAGTGAAAGCAGGCGGCAAAGTCGTGGAGCTGCAGCCGAAGGAATTCACGTTGCTCGCGTTTCTGCTCCGCCATGTCGGCCGGCCTGTCACCAAAACCATGATTCTCGAGCATGTGTGGGATTACAGTTTTGATCCCGAGACCAATGTGGTCGATGTGCTCGTCCATCGGTTGCGCGGCAAAATCGATCCGGACCACACGCGCATCGAGACGCTGAGAGGCGTTGGCTATGTCCTCAAATCCTGACGTGGTCTCCCTGCGTCGTTCGCTCGCGCTCAGGCTCGGGCTTTGGCAGGCGATCCTTTTTGGAGCGGCCGCGGCGGTAATGTTTGCGGCCGTCTATCATTTCCTCGCCCGCACGCTCGAGGCGCGCGAACGCGAAGCGCTGGAGTTGCGCGCGGAGGAGTACGCGACCGCTTTCGAAATCGCCAATGTGAACGGTGTCCGAAGTCTCCTCGATCAGGAACGCGAGGTCAGTCACGTGCGGTCGCTGTTCGTGCGCGTGGTCGCGACCAATGGAGAGGTGACCTTTGCCAAGGTCCCCGATAACTGGATCGAGTCAGACACCCGCGTGCTTGCTTCCGACGGGTGGGGCAGCGTGCCGGCGCCGCGCACCAAAATGGTCCGCGTGCCGCGCAGCGAGCAGCGAGACCTTGCCATTGCCACGCGCCAGCTCTCTGGCGGCGCCGTGCTGCAGGTGGCGCGGAGCACGGATAACCGTGCCGGGTTGCTCGAGCCGCTGCGGAATATCATGTGGGGCGTCGGGAGTGCGGCCGTCATCTTGTCGGCTGGGGCGGGCGCATGGCTTTCATGGCGCGCGCTGCGGCCCGTGCGCGAGGTCGCCGCCACCGCGCGGCGGATCGTCCGGACGGGCGATCTCTCAGCGCGAGTGGGCGGCACGACGCGGGACGACGAAGTCGGGGACCTCGTGCAGCAGTTCAACACGCTGCTGGAACGAAATGGCAATCTTCTCCAGGCGATGCGCGAAGCACTCGATAACGTGGCGCACGATTTACGGACGCCGCTCACGCGGCTTCGTGCCGGGGCGGAGACGGCGTTATCGCAGGTCCAGGATTCCGGTTCCCGGGAAGCGCTCGCCGAATGCATCGAGGAAACGGATCGAATCAAGCGCCTGCTCGATGCGCTGCTGGATGTTTCCGCCGCGGAGAACGGAGTGCTGCGGCTGGATCGGGAACTCGTCGATATCGCTGCGATGCTAAAAAATCTCGGCGATCTTTTCGCCATGGTCGCGGAGGAGAAGACGATGCGTTTCGAGATCAGCGCCGCCCCCGGGGCGACCGTATGGGCAGACCCCTCGCGACTGCGACAAGCGCTGGCTAACCTCGTCGACAACGCGCTGAAGTATACGCCGGCCGGTGGCTTGGTGCGCATCAACGCCGAGACGAAAGGGACGCGCACCACGATCACCGTGGCCGACTCGGGTCCGGGAATTCCGCCGGGCGATGAAACGAAAATCTGGCGCCGGCTTTATCGCGGCGATCACAGCCGTTCGCAGCGCGGCTTGGGGCTCGGGCTGAGTGTGGTGAAGGCAATGATCGAGGCCCACGGCGGCACCGTTGCCGTCGCGAATCGCCCGGAAGGCGGCGCGGTTTTCACCGTCGAGCTGCCGGCCGCGCGGGGGTAGTCAAGGCGCGGCGCCGCCGAATTCAGCGGCTAAAGGCGTGGATCCAAACGGACGGCCTCGCGGTAGTGTCG
>JBDSSU010000125.1:0-4741 GCA_039928635.1 Opitutaceae bacterium
CCTCAGTCAGCGGGCCGAGGACGACGAGCAGGAGCGGGCCGATCCAGTCGCTCGTGAACAGGAAATCGACCGATGGCGCCCAGTTCATCTCGTCCATCATGGTGTCCGAGCCGAACACCCGCACCGCGTTGTCGAGCTCCGAAAGGAAGATCACGATCCCGGCCACAATCAGCACAAACGCCAGCGACGTCACGAGCGGGAACAGGCTGTTCCGCCCGAGACTGCTCCAGCGCTCCCGTGACCGGTGGAGCACGAGGGCGGTGACCACCGCGCAGGCGAATACCTTCGCGAGCGTGGTCAAGACGGCCTGCACGTTCGGATTATCCAGGGCTGTTGTGTAGATTCCGAATCGGGCCCCGAACAGGTAGGCGGCGTGGCCCATTGTCCAGCCGATGATCTCGGCCACTGTCGCGCCGACCATGATCGCGAAAGCGATGATTAACGTGAAGCGCGGAGAGGCATAGATCGGTCGGGACACGCCCGGTGATCGCGGCGGAATCGACCGGCCTTGTCACTCGAAAAGCTTGCTGCGGTTAAACCGCCAGACGGCGACCGCCATGACGGCACCCGAAATCGCCAGCAGGACTCC
This sequence comes from Opitutaceae bacterium, assembly GCA_039928635.1. Classification (GTDB taxonomy): domain Bacteria; phylum Verrucomicrobiota; class Verrucomicrobiia; order Opitutales; family Opitutaceae; genus DATAKE01. The sequence goes on from JBDSSU010000125.1 coordinate 590, forward strand.
CACAGTGGGGAGGATTTGCACGAATGAGTTTCCCGCCCAGAGCACCTGGGAAAATCCGTCGAGCGCCCAGTAGACGATGGTGAAACGCGAAAGCTGTTGCATGAACTCCGGGAGAAAACTGATCGGAAACCAAGCGCCGCCGCATGCGCTCATCGTGAGCACGATCAGGTTGCCGAGGCTGCTCGCGGCCTGTTGCGAGCGGGTGATGGCCGCGAGCAACATGCCGAAAGCGGTGCATGCCGCCGCGGTCGCCGCGCAGACCACGAGCAGGTTCCCCAGATGGCTGATCACCTCGATGCCGTAGAGAAAGCTGCCCGCGAAAAACAGGAGGGTGAGCTGCATCACCCCAAACAGGATACCGTAAAGAAAGCGGCTCCAGAGCAGCTGCGAGCGCCGCACGGGCGTCGAGAGCAGGCGCTGAAACATCCCGCTGCGTTTCTCGTCGAAGAACGCCGCCGAGGACGCGCTCAGGGCGAAGAGCAGGAACATCACCGCGTAGCCGCCGACCACGCGCGTCGCTTCGGGGCTTTTCACTTCTTTGCCGACCACCTGCTCGCTTTTGATGCGGACAAGATTGGAGAGAATATTCGCAGCCGGTTTCACGGAATCGTCCGCCGGCTTCGAGGCGGTCGATGCATTGGCGGTGGTGGCAGCGGACGGTGTCGTGTCGAGTCGGCGCAGATCGGCGGGAACCGGCTTTTCCGGCGTCGCGGCTTTTTCGGGCGCGAGCTCGTCGACGCCGAAGGCGCCACTCTGCATGCGGCGGAAGATTTCCTCGCGATCGCCGCCAAACGAATCGGCCACGGTGTTCGCGATCGAGCGGTTGAACTGCGCGAAATTTTCGTCGCCGATGGATTGTTTCGCGCGCGATTTCAGTGCTTCGCCGAGGAGCTGCGGCACGCTGCTGAAAATCGTCTTCTGCAAAATGCCATTCACCATCTGCGTTTCGATCTGGTTCTGCGGATCGGAATAGATTTCTAGATTCAAACCAATGCGATCGGTCGCGATCAAGTCGGGCGGAAGCACGAGGGCGTACCGAAGTTTCCGGTCGCGGATCAGGGGGCGCAGATCGGCGACCGCGAGCGGGCGCGTGGACTGGTCGGCATTCACATAGTCCGTGACGATGCGGAAAGTCGGCTCCGCCTTGAGCGCATCGACCAGCTTGGTGGCGGCGGTATGATTGCTGGCGTTGACGACGGCTAGCCGGATGCCCGTCGGCCCCGCGCCACCCTGCTTGCGGTTGAGGCCGAAGACCTGGCCCACGATGTAGATCAGGACAATCGGAACGACGAGAGAGAGGATGAGCGCGCCGCGGTTGCGCCGGAGTATCGCGAAGTCCTTGCCGAGAAGCGTGAGGAGGATGCGCATGGAATTATTCGCGGATGGTGCGGCCGGTGAGCTGGAGAAAAACGGCTTCGAGCGTGGGCCGCTCGTGCGTGAAGAGCCGTGCCGAAATCCCTTCACGTTCCGCCAGCGCGTAGAAATTCGAGAGCGGGAACTCGGCGCGCGGACGAAACCGGTGGATGTCGCCGGACGACACGAGTTCGCCATGGGTGGAGAGTTGGGTGAGGAGTCCCGCGGTGTCGTTGCTGACGGGGAAACTAATTTCCTCCTCGAACGGGAGCTGCGTCATCAGCTGATCGAGCGTGCCGAGCGCGAGAATTTTGCCGCGGTCGATGATGCCTATCCGTGAACAGAGCCGCGTCGCTTCCTCCATGTAGTGCGTGGAGTAGATGATGGTGAGGCCTTCGCGATTTAGTTTTTCGAGGTAGTCGAAGATCGCGTTGCGGGACTGCGGGTCGATCCCGACGGTGGGTTCGTCGCAAAGCAGGAGCTTCGGCCGGTGGAGCAGCGCAGCGACGAGATTGAGGCGGCGCTGCATCCCGCCGGAGAAATCTTTCACCAAACCCCGCCGGCGATCGGTGAGCTGCACGGCCTCGAGCGCTTCGTCGACGCGTTCGCGAAGCAAGGCGCCTTGCAACCCGTAAAGTTTACCGAAGATCCGGAGATTTTCCTCGGCGCTCAGATCTTCGTACAAGGCGATGGATTGCGGCACGAGCCCCATGCCGAGCCGGGCCTTCGGGTCACGCGTGGAGAGCGGCGAGCCATCAAGCAGGAGATCTCCGGTGTTGGCGGAGCGCAAACCGGCGAGCAGTGACATGAGGGTGGATTTCCCCGCTCCATTCGGTCCGAGCAGGCCAAAGAATTCGCCACGCGCAATTTCCAGCGACACGCCGTCGAGGGCGGTGAGCGCTCCGTATTTTTTCGTGACGGAGTGGAGAGAAAGCATGAATCTTTTGTGGCCGGCGGGGGTACAAACTCCACGGGATTCGATTGGTTACCGGAAAACTTTGGCCGTTCGCTGTGGGAAAGACCCGAGCGATTGAACTCGCGGTCCGAGGACGAGCACACGGGCCCTTTGGCGTTGCGGAATCCGGCTTCGTTTTCAACTTGAGCGGTCATGTCGCTGCTGCGTGCTCTCGCCGTTCTGCTGTGCTGCTTTTCTTTCGCTCTGGTGACTGGTAACGCCAGCGCCGCCGAGACGGCACCGAAGATCGACCGTCATGCGCTGGTGACGCGCCACAATCCGCACATCACGAGCGTCGATCCGTGGGCGCCGCTGACGGTCGGCAACGGTCAGTTCTGCTTCACCGCGGACATCACCGGGCTGCAGACCTTCTACGATCACTATCAGAAGAACGGCATCGGCCTGGAGACGCTGGCGCGATGGGCGTGGCACGAAGATCCGAATCCGCAGGGCTACAAACTGGCCGATGCGAATCGCGATTTTACCGCCTACGGCAAGACGCTGGGCTACCCGACGAATCAGAGTGGACCGGCGGGGACTTGGCTGCGCGAGAATCCCCACGACATGCCGCTAGGCCAGCTGGGCTTTTGCGACGAGAACGGCGCGCCGCTGGAGTTGAAAGACATCACCGCAGTCGACCAGACGCTGGATATGTGGACGGGCGAGCTGCGGAGTCGGTTCAAGTGGAAGGGTGAGCCGGTCGACGTGAATACGGTGAACGCCGGGGACGGAATCGCGGTGCGGATCAACTCGCCCGCGTTGGGGACGGGGAAATTGCGCGTGAAGCTGGCATTCCCTCGAGGTCATGATCTCAAAACAAAGAACAATCCTGCGCTCGATTGGTCGCTGCCCGAAACCCACCGCACCAAGGCCCCAATGACAGCGGAGGCGGGCTCCATGCCTCTGAAACCGATACCTTTACCGACGACCAGTCGGCCCCTCTCGTCGCTGGCGAGAAGGACGAAGGAGTCGCAAGCAGGCAGAGTTCGGATTTTCGGGTCGCTGTATCTTCCGCGGCAACGCGACGGATTCAGTTATAGCTCGGACCTGAGGGACATCGGCTCAGAGCAAATCTTTTCACCCCAGCCGCATGTTTTTGTGATCAGCGGCGAGGAAGGAAGTCAGAAGCTCGAATTCAATTGGCAGCTGTCGCCGAGGTGGGGGCAGGGACTCGACTACTATGACAAGTGGGAAGACACGCGCGCGTCCTCCGCAAAAAGCTGGAAAGCTTTTTGGGAAAGCGGTGCCGCCGTTGATTTTTCCGGCAGCAAGGATCCGCGGGCGCGCGAGCTCGAGCGCCGGGTCGTGCTTTCGCAGTATCTGACCGCGGTCCAATTCAACGGATTCTTCCCTCCGCAGGAAACGGGGCTCACGCTCAGTTCCTGGTACGGCAAGCATCATACCGAGATGATCTGGTGGCACACCGCGCATTTTGCGCTCTGGGGACGCGACGCGTTTCTCGCGCGCAACCTAAACGCTTTTGTCGGTGCGCTTCCGCAGGCGCGCGAGATCGCGAAGAGCCGTGATCTCCGCGGAGCGCGCTGGCCGAAGATGGTCGGCCCCGACTGGCGCGAGAGCCCGGGCGGTAATCCGCTCATCATCTGGAACCAACCGCACCCGATTCATCTCTCCGAGCTGCTCTACCGCAATTCACCCACGTCGGAAACCCTCGCGCGCTATCGCGAACTCGTGATGGAAACCGCCGAGTGCATGGCGTCGATGCTCCACTGGGACGAAGCGAAGCAACGCTACAATCTCGGGCCGCCGCTTTGGATCGCGCAGGAAATCTACGACCAGGCCACCAGCATGAATCCGTCCTACGAACTCAGTTACTGGATCCGTGG
>JBDSSU010000126.1:0-9113 GCA_039928635.1 Opitutaceae bacterium
CCTCACCCCGCGGGGCATGCGGCCCGAATGCGGGGTGAGGGCACCCCGCCTACAACAAGGCGATTTTCCAGAGCAGAAATGTCCACCTAACGGAGTAGTGCTAGTCGGAAGCCGGACAAAGCGAGGCGGCGGGCGCGTGGAGAAGCGGCTTCAGGCTTTATCATTTCGAATCGGCTGAGCTATAGAACCGGCATGGATTTTCGAAAACTCGGAGGCTCCGGTTTCATGGTGCCGGTATTGAGCCTGGGTACGGCGACGTTTGGAGGAGGGAAGGGCTTCGCTGCCTGGGGCAGCAACGGAGTCCCGGAGGCGACGCGACTGGTGGATCTTTGCCTCGATCACGGCGTCACGATGTTCGACTCGGCGGATGTTTATTCGGACGGCGCCGCGGAGGAGATTTTGGGCGCGGCCATCAAGGGCCGGCGCGACCGCGTGATTGTTTCGACCAAATCGACGTTTCGCTCCGGTCCGGGGCCGAATGACGTGGGGTCCTCGCGGGCGCATCTGATTGCGGCCTGCGAAGGCAGTTTGCGCCGGCTGGGGACGGATTACATCGATCTCTATCAACTGCACGGTTTCGACGCGTTGACGCCGGTTGAAGAGGTGGTGCGCACGATGGACGATCTCGTCCGCAGCGGGAAAGTGCGCATGGTGGGCTGCTCGAATTTTTCCGGCTGGCACTTGATGAAGTCGCTCGCCGTTTCCGAAAAGCATGGGCTGGCGAGTTACGTGGCGCATCAAGCCTATTACTCGCTCCTCGGCCGCGAATACGAATGGGAGTTGATGCCGCTCGCGCTTGATCAGCAGGTGGGAACGGTCGTGTGGAGTCCGTTGGGGATGGGAAAACTCGGCGGCAAGGTTCGCCGCGGCCAGTCGTTGCCGAAGATGAGCCGGCTGAATGATCCCGAGACGGTGAAAGTCACGCCGCCGGCGGAAGAGGAGCAGATTTACCGCGTGGTGGACGTACTCGACGAGATCGCGCGGGAGACCGGTAAGAGCGTTGCCCAAATCGCGATCAACTGGGTGCTGCAACGTCCGAGCGTGGCGACGGTGATCATCGGCGCGCGTGACGAAGCGCAGCTGCAGGAGAATTTCGCAGCGGCGGGCTGGGCGTTGGATCCGGCACAGATCGCGCGGCTGGATGCCGTGAGTGCAAAGCAGCGGACTTATCCCTATTGGCATCAGGCAAATTTCTCGGAGCGGAATCCCTTTCCCACCACCTGAGTCGCGGGGTGAGAAACGGCCACGGGACGCGCTATCGTTATAGCGGATTTGGGTTGGCGCCTGGGATCGTTCCCGGTGTTTTCGACGGAGACCCCGCTGAATCGCAACTCCATCGATCATGAAATCCCTCGTCCTGTGCCTGGCCGCCTCGGTGCTCACTTCGCTTTCCCTTTCCGCCGCGGAACCGGCGACGGCGCGCAAACCCGGCGAGTATGCGCACGGTCCCGATTCGATGCCGCAGGAGGGCGTGCCGAAAGGCCGGCTGGAGGGCCCGTTCGAGTTTCATAGCAAGATCATCACGCCCGCGACCGTGCGCCAGTATTGGATCTATGTCCCGGCGCAGTACACCGCGGAAAAACCAGCGGCACTCCTCGTGTTCCACGACGGCCAGCGCGCCACCAATCCCGCGCCGAACGCCTCGCTCCGCGTTCCGCAGGTGATGGAAAATTTGATCCACAAAAAAGAAATGCCGGTGACCATCGGTCTCTTCATCACCCCGGGTAATCGCAGCGAGACCTACCCGACGACTCTCGCGCAGGGAAACCCCAACAACCGCGCGCCGGAATACGATGCGGTGAACGACACCTACGCCAAATTCCTGATTGAGGAGATGATTCCCGAGGTGAAGAAGAAATATAGCGTCACCGACGATCCGGAGGGTCGCGTGATCGGGGGCACGAGCAGCGGCGCAATCTGCGCTTTCACGGTCGCGTGGTTTCGCCCGGATCAGTTCCGAAAAGTCATCAGCATGATCGGCAGCTACACCTCGATTGGCTTCCGCGCCGCGACCGACACGCAGCCGGCCGTTTCCGGCGGCGAGATTTACCCCACATGGATCCGGCGCGCGCAACCGAAGCCGATCCGGATTTTCCTGCAGGATGGCACCAACGATCTGAGCAATCCGTCAACAACACGGGTTTCACCGATGGTACCACGCTGAGTAATCAGTTCGGCAGCTGGCATCTCGCGAACCTGCAGATGCTGTCCGCCTTCGAATTTGCCAATCGCACGGCCCGCACCGGCAGCGCGCGCTACGACCTGAAACACGAGTGGGGCGACGGCAATCATTCCGACCTCCACGGCGGCACGCTTTTACCGGACATCCTGCGCTGGATGTTCCGGGATTACGCCAAGTAGCTGGCGGGGGCGCCGCGTTTGGGGCCGATCCCTCTGGCCTGCGGCGCGCCGATTTAGGGAGCGAACTTCGGGTGCGGTCGTTCGTCGTCACCCCGTCGAACCCGGGCCGTCGCGGGCCGAACGGGTTGGTGCAGAAAGCACTGACGCTTCCCTCCACCAAGAAAGGAAGCAGGGATGATGGGGCGGCCCGACTCACTCCATCCTGCCCAAGACTGGGAGGCGACTCTTGTAACGAGATCGGTGTTACCGACCTGCCATGGGTGATCGTTCAAGCTCAGCGTCCGAAGGAAAGAACGCCCCGGAAACATCCGGGATGAAAAGATCGAACCCGTTACCGTGAGCCATCGCGGGATTGTCGTTGCTACGGACTCCCGGAGCATCAGGGGCGAGCGTGACCCGGGCGGTTTTCCCCGTTGAGAGTCCCCGGAGAAAGGGAGACTTATTCCTGATCAACCGAAGGGAAGGATGCGACATGGGTTTAGCTCTGAGGAGGAAATGGCTACTGTGTATATACGCTTTTCACAGGTCTAACGTTACAGGCTTTAGCGGTTTTTTTCGTGCGCTTCAGAAATTCCCTGCAAGAGCGAAAAACTTGCAGCTGCCCGCCACCCGCCGCGATTACGTCCCGATGCGCGAACGCTCCTGATCCTTGCCGCGGTTTGGCACTCGCCGCCATTTTTACGGCAAGTGTTCCCGACCACACCCGCTCCCGCCCGCCACCGCGTTCTTCTACTTCGATGCGTTCGAGCGATTTTGCGCAAGGTACGCCCGGGCGTGCTCGAGCCGGCTGAGGTTGGCGTCGGCGTCTGCCGCCACCTTGGTCAGTTGTTCGAAATGCTGCCGCGCTTTGGTTTTGTCGGGGACACGTTCCGCGGCCAGTCCTGCTCCGAAGAGCGTGTTGAGCCGGTTGGGGCTGGCGGCGAGCACGGCTTCAAAGGCCGCCAGCGCTTCGGCTGGGCGTCCCATTTCGAGGAACATATCCCCGAGCAAATCGCCGGCGGGAATTACCTCGCCTGGCGTGACGGCTTCCTTGTCGGTCCTCGCCTCAAGAGCCGCGGCTTGCTGCATCAACGCAATTGCTTCCCCGGTGTTCTTGGTCGCGAGTGCCAGCCAGGCTTGGGCCGCGAGGAGTTGGGTCTCCGCCTGCGAAACCCAATATCCCTCTCGTTTCGGCGCGGCGAGTTCGCGATGCACGCGCTGTAGTTCGGCTATTTCAACGCGAGCGACGTCGAGTTGGCCACTGCGGGCGGCGCCGATGGCGCGCGCGAAGTGCACAATCGAGTCGCAGTTGAGATATTGTCCGCTCCAGGGAAAGGCGGCGGGTTGGTGCAAAGGTAGCGCCGCGGCTTCGGCCCATGCCTGCCGCTCCAAAGCGTAACGTGCCGGGATCGCGGCAAAGGCGAATGCCATGGCCGTGGGTTGGACCGCAGAGTAGGGCCCGTTCAGAGCGCCGATCTGGCGGCGGATCGCATCGGCCTCGCGATACTGGCCACGTTGCAAATAGGCATAGGCGAGGTAGTCCAACGCGTGGGGATAATGGCCGTTGAGCGAACCGGCGTTTAGTCCGAGCTTCCGGGCGGCCTCCGCCGAGCGAAGATTGAACTCGATCGATTTGTCCCAGAGTCCACGACGCGTGAAAATGTGCGTCGGCATGTGCAGGGCGTGGGGGACGTCCGGCGCGATACTGCTGTAGGTGTCGCAGACCTCCAGCGCGCGGTCGGCCAGCAGCGGGAAGTCATACGCATGAATCTTGTAATGCTGCGCGCCCGGGTGGTCCGGGATTTTTGCGGCCACTCTTTGCAGACGTGCCGCCGCTTCGAGCTGAACCCGATGCGATCGGTCCTTCGCCATGAAACGCGCCGGTGCGAGATGGTAAAGGGCGCTGAAGGCGATCGCATCGAGGTCCTCCGGCCAGCGATCAGCCAGCGCTCTCCATGCTTCGTCGAGGACTTTCAAACGCGCGGCATGATCCCCGTCGGCTGATTCCTTGAAATAACGATCGAGCGTTTCGAGATAGTCCCGCTCGCGCGCACTGATCCCGGGAACAGTGAGGCCGCGGCGCACGTACTCCGCGCCCTGCCGTCGTTCCACCTCCGTCGGTGCATCGGGCCACAAGGGATGCAGGATCGCCATCGCGCGGCCCCAGTAGGCAAAGGCACAGTTCGGGTCGATGGTCGCAGCCTGCGCAAATTCGCGATCGGCTTCGGGGTACATCATGTGGTGGACCAGCTTCACCCCGCGGACGACATGACTCTGCGACTCTGGGAGACCCCGGACCTCGAAATGAACGGTGCCCAGCTTGTCCCCAATCGCCTCGGCACCGCGACTTGGAGAGGCTGCCAGCGCCGCGCTGAGGGCGGTCGCTGCGAGGATAACGCGGATGGTCTTCATAAAAAAGATTGGTTGCTGTCGTTGAAAGGGAACGCCTGGGACAGTGACGCCCACGCGGTCTGGCTCTGGGGTTAGCCCGCATGCATCACACTTTCCGCGAAGATTTTTTTGCCACCGAGAGCACAGAGCGCAGACCCAGAGTTCACAGAGCCAAACCTCGTGTCTTGCGCTGTGGGTTCTGTGTCCCAGCCGTTTCGACAGGCTCAAGGCCCTGAGCATGCCGAAGGGCTCCGTGTCCTCTGTGGCTCATGCCTTGGTCGAATTTTGGTGGGAGTTTTTCGGCTTAGGTGCGCGTCGCGTTCCACTTTCCGGCCGTGGTCTCATTGGCGACTTTGCTTTGAAAGGTGCCCTCGATCTTCTCACCGGACAGCTCACCGGTAAGCCGCGTTTCCGCCGGGGTGCCTTGTGAGTCCCAGGCAATCACAACCTCGATCTTCGTGCCTTCAACTTTGACGCGGACCACTTTGGTGGGAATCTCCGCGCCATCATACGTGAATGAAGACTCGCCCGTCCACGCCGCGCCGACTTGCTGAAGCTTGAGTCGCAACGTTCCTTCAATCGCGTCGGTCATCCATTTGCCGGCATAGGTCCCGGCCAACCGCTTGGCGCCGGCTGAATCTTTTTCAGCGATCGCTTTCGTTTCTGCGGGGTAGACGGACGGCGTGGACACGGCGCAAAAGCTCAGGAGGAGAAGACGGAATAGGTATTTCATAGGTAAGGGTATTGGACCGGCATGAGGGACTTGGGAGTGCTCCGGAAAGCGAATATGGCGGGCGCCTCTTTTCATCGTTGAACGAAGGTTGGGTCGTTCCAGCCGCCCCAAGCGCGGGTCCAGCCGTGGGTCTTCCAGCGATAGAAAAAATGAACGAGGAGCCCGAGCGCAGTCATCCCGCCAAAGCAGGGCCAGAAGTAGGGCGTTTTCCAAACGACGAGGGCGACGCCGATCAGCACGATCCACTTCGCGATTCTAAACCAGATCGGTTGAGCACGCTTTGAAAGCGCCACCGCGAATTCCCGCTTCACCGTGTTCATCCCCCGGCATTGATGAGGCCTCCGCTCAGGATCGCGAGCGCGGTTTTTAGCGGAGCAGCGCATCGCCGGTTGTTGTGGGCTGCTTCCTTTTTCCTCGGTGGCCTTTCGGGCGGGATGACGTTTGATCGGTCGACGTCTGCATGCCTGACTCCGATCCTCCGCCCCCGGGCTCCCCCTCACTGAACGACACCGGGGCGAGTTCCCCGCAACCGCATCGGCGTCGTCAGCGTTATGCAGGAAAGAATCCGCGGCGCTTCGAGGACAAGTACAAGGAGCTGGATCCGACCCGGTACGCGGTCGACGTCGCGAGAGTGATTGCCTCGGGCAAGACGCCCGCGGGCAGTCACCGCCCGATCATGGTGGCCGAGATCCTCGCGGCCCTCGCGCTCGTACCGGGCGATCAGGTAGCGGATTGCACCTTGGGATTCGGCGGACACGCGCGGGAACTGTTGCAGGCGGTGAATCCGGGCGGCCGGCTGATTGGCTTGGATGTCGATCCGGTGGAACTCCCCAAAACCGTTGCCCGCCTTCGCACGCTCGGGTGGGGTGAAGCGGTTTTCACCGCCGTGCGCTCCAACTTCGCCGGTCTTCGCAAGGTACTGGGGGAACTTGGACTGACGGGTGTGGATGCCGTGCTCGCGGATCTGGGTGTTTCGTCGATGCAACTCGACGACCCGGTGCGCGGCTTCACGTTCAAGGCGGATAGCCCGCTCGATCTCCGGCTGAATCCCTGGCGTCCGCCGTCCGCCGCCGACTGGCTTGCGAAGGTTTCAGTGACCGAGCTGACCGCGGCACTGGTCGAAAACTCCGACGAACCCCACGCCGCGCTGCTCGCCCGTGAGCTGACGGTGCGTCGTGTCCACGCGCCATTCTTGCGCACGCTGCAGCTGGCGGAAGCGATCCGTACGATTCTCAAGGAGCACCGGCCGCGCCGTGATCCGGCCGAGTACGACGACTCGGTGCGCCGCGTCTTTCAGGCGATTCGCATCGCCGTGAACGATGAGTTCGGAGCGCTGGACACGTTGCTACGGAGTCTGCCCTCTTGTCTGCAACCGGGCGGACGCGTGGCGATTCTGACGTTTCATTCCGGGGAAGACCGCCGGGTGAAGCAGGCCTTTCGCGCGGGCGTGCGCGCCGGGATCTACTCGGCGACCAATGATGAACTCACGCGCGCAAGCCCGGAGGAGCGGCGGGCAAATCCACGCAGTTCGTCGGCCAAATTGCGCTGGGCGGTGCGGGCCTGATTTTTCTCGGGCGCACGCTCGACGTGGACGAGGGACGGCGGCGTGAACAATCCAAGTTTCAGCGCGGTTCGCTCGGCAGGGATGATTCGAGCAATGATGGCCGCGGGAGAGATTTGTCGCGTTGGGTGAGGAACTCGGGGGAGCACGGCTTGACTGCCGGCAGAGCTTCGAAGCAGGCGCGGGTGGCAGGTCAAGTCTCCGCGTTTCGGTTCGCGTTACGATTCGGTGCCGGCGTCGCGAAGATGTAACGATAGAAAGCCTGACGACGATTGAGGGGCGCACCTACTGGAAGTGCTCTATGAAAATCATTCGTTGCTTCACCTCCGCCGGTTTCCTCCTGGCTTTTTCTGCGTGCGTGCTTGCGCAGCTCGATCCCACGACAGGCATTGTCGCCGGGTCAAACGTGTCGGCCGAAAATGGCGCGGCCGACGTCACGCTCGGCGACGTCACTTTCGTCAATCATGGTTTGGTCGGCGTGGGCCGCATCGATGCCAACTCGCTCGATGCCTGGGGCGAATCGCTTGGCTCGGTCTCCGGGCTGCAGCTCGGCAATTGGACCCGCACGGGCCCGCATGCTTACACCGGGTCCTTCTACATTTTGCCGGACCGCGGCTACAACAGCGCGCCCAATTTTTCCAACTACGCCGGGCGCATCCAGAAAATCGACTTTTCATTCCGCCCCGAGAAAGGCGCTTCGTTCAAAGGGCCATCAGTCCCCCAGGATCAATTCACGTTTTCGTACGACGCCGCGGGCTCGTTTAAATTCACCGTCGAAACGGCGGATGGAGTGAGCGCGACCACGGGTCTGGTGCCGGACAGCGCCACGCTGCTCGGCGGCAAATTGGTTCCGTTCGTGACCATTTCCAATGGGACGGCGGCGTTCCCGCCCGGTGCCGGCGCAGTGGTCGTGGACAAAATGTCCATCGACGCTGAGGCGCTTGTGCTGCTGCCGGATGGTTCCGGCTATTTCGGCGACGAATACGGCGCCAACATCTATCACTTCAATGCGGCGAAACAGATCGATGGCGTGATTACTCCGCCACCCGCAGTGCAGCCCCATCTTCCGTTCGGGAATCTTCGATTCAGCTCGGAGGTGAGCAATGTGAACGGCCGTCGTGGAAACCAGGGCATGGAAGCGATCGCCCTCTCGCCCGATGGGAAAACTCTGTTCGGCTTGATGCAAAGCGCCACGATTCAGGATTCCGGTTCCGGTAACCAAGGGCGCCGACAGACCCGTCTGCTGGCGTACGACATCAGCACCGACGTAATTCCGGCCACGCATGCCGCCGAGTACGTTCTCACGCTGCCAATCTTGAACGATGCCGGTGTCGGAGCTCCGAACCGGACGGCCGCGCAAAGTGAAATCATCGCGCTCGATAATTCGCGCTTCCTCGTTCTCTCGCGCGACGGCAACGGCAAGGGCACCGCCACGGCACTTGCCCCCGTTTTCAAAAGCGTTCTCCTGGTCGATCTCGCCGGTGCCACCGATATCTCGAAACTCAACGGCGGAGCCTTCGATCTTGAGGGCGGGGACATCACGCCTGCCGGCACGACGCTCGCCGCGGGAATCGCGCCCGTGCGGTGGGTGGAAGCGGTCAATCTCCTCAATTCGCTTCAGCTCTCCAAATTCGGGCTGAATTTGAAAAGTGGTGCCACGTCCGACGCCAACAGTCTCTCGGAAAAGTGGGAAGGCATGGCACTCGCGCCGGTGAAAGAGCCGGGCAAGGGGAATCAATTCTTCCTCTTCGTCGCCAACGACAATGATTTCGTCAGCACCGCCACGAAGATGCGGAGCCTCGACGGTTCAACCGTCACGACCGTAGACGCAGTGCAGGAAAACGGAGTCCCGGTGAAAAACGACACGATGTTCCTGGTTTATCGCGTCACGATCAACGGGCTCACGCGCACCTCGGAATAATTTGGACTCCGCCGCGGGGTTTACGGCGGAAGCAGGAAACACGCGGTAGCTTCGGCTGCCGCGTTTTTTTTGGGCTCTTGGCGGGGTCCGATACTCCGGAGCTTGCTCCGGCTTGGCTGCGAAAGGGTCCGGGGAGCGCACGCGTCCCGCGTGCTGCTCTCGGCGTC
>JBDSSU010000127.1:0-5706 GCA_039928635.1 Opitutaceae bacterium
GACGCCGAGAGCAGCACGCGGGACGCGCGCGCTCCCCGGACCCTTTCGCAACCGAGCCGAAGCAAGCTTGAGGGTATCAGACCCAACACGAATGTACGCCTCGCTTCCGCTCAGAGCGGCGCTTTCGGTTCGGTGGCGGTCTCTTCGAGGGCAGCGACCACCGGCGCCGCCGCGGCCCGCTGACTGGAACGTTGCGAGAGCAGGCCGTGCTTGGGAGCGAAGATCAAAGCGACCACGAACAGCAGCGCCTGCGTGAGAACGATGCAGGCACCCGTCGACGCATTCACGAAGAAGCTCACATACACGCCAAAAAAACTGGAGAACACCGCCGTCGAGGTCGCGATCACGAGCATCCGGCTGAACCGATCCGTGAGCAGGTAGCCGATGCTTCCTGGTGTCACGAGCATGGCAATGACGAGAATGATGCCCACGGCTTTGAGCGAAACCACGATCGTCACCGCCAGCAGCGAGAGCAGGAGATAATAGAGAAAGCCCGTGCGAAGTCCGATCGTGCGCGCATGCCCGGGATCGAAACAAAACAGGAGCAGATCCTTCCTCAACAGGAGGACGATGGTCAGCGTCACCCCGGCCACCACCAGCGTGTCGCGCAGGTCGCCCGCCGCGAGGCCCAGAATGTTTCCAAACAGGATGTGGTCGAGGTGCAGATCGCTTTTGATCTTGGTGAACAGCACGAGACCGAACGCGAACATCCCGGTGAAAACGACGCCCATCACGGTGTCCTCCTTCACGCGGCTGTTCGCCTTGATGTATCCGGTCGCCACCGCGCAAAAGAGTCCGGAGACAAAGGCTCCGATGGCCAGCGGCACTCCGGCCGCATAAGCGATGACGATCCCGGGCAGCACCGCATGCGAAATCGCATCGCCCATCAAAGACCAGCCTTTCAACACCAGATAACAGGAAAGCACCGCGCACACCGCGCCGATCGCAACGCCGCAAACCATGGCCTCAACCATGAAGGCGTATTTAAACGGTTCGAGGAGCGCGTGCATCACCGTTAATTGGCTACGCCGGCAGACTTGCCGCCTGACGCCGCGCCCGGGCAGCAATCAGCCCGTGCTTCGGACCAAAGACCAGAGCCAGGACGAACAGCCCGCTCTGCAGCGTCACGATGCAACCACCCGTGGACCCGTCGAAGAAGTAACTGGCATACGCACCGACCACCGAGGAGCCCGCTCCCATCGCGATGGCGATCCGGATCATCCGGCCGAAACGATCAGAGAGCAGGTACGCCGTCGCCCCCGGAGTGACCAGCATCGCGACGACCAGCGTGGCTCCGACGGTTTGCAGCGCCGCCACCGCCGTGGCCGAAAGCAAGGTGAGCAAGATATAATGGAGCGCGGTCGTGTTGAGGCCGAGCGCGCGCGCCTGGTTGGGATCGAAACAAAACAGCAGCAAATCCCGCCACTTCAGGGCGAGCACGAGGAGCGTGACGGCGGAGATGAGGAGAACCTGCACGATGTCCGCATCGGAGATTCCCAGGATGTTTCCGAAGACAATCGAGCGCAGGTCGACCGTGCTCGGGTAAAGTGAGATGATCAGGATTCCGAGCGCGAAAAACGCCGTGAACACCACCCCGATCACCGCGTCCTCCCGCAGCCGCGTCTTGGTTTTCACGAAGCCCATTCCGACCGCGGCCAGCAAACCCGTCACGAACGCGCCCGCGGCAAACGGCCAGCCGAGGTGATAAGCCACGGCCACACCCGGCACGACCGAATGGGAAAGCGCGTCACCCATCAGCGACCACCCCTTCAACGTGATGAAGCACGACAGAAACGCGCAGACTCCGCCGATGAGGCCGCTCACCAGAATCGCCTTCACCATGTATTCGTAGCGAAACGGCGTGAGCAGGACGTCGATCATTGGTCGTCTTTATCTTCGGCCCGCTGCTCCACCACTTTGGCGTGGTCCTGGCGCTTGCTGTATTCCAGATGGCCGTCTTTTCCGAATACGAGCGGACGCTCGTCATCGGTCAGCAGCGTCACCGCGCGCCCGTCATGCTTCTGCACCGTGGATTCATCGAAGCGGAAGTGCCGCAGCACGCCACCAAAGGCCCGCGTGAGATTTGTTTCGGTGAACACGTCCGCCGTCGGTCCCGCCGCCAGCACCGTTCGATTGATCAACACCACCTGATCGCAGAACTCCGGGACCGATCCAAGATTGTGCGTGGACACCAGCATGATGTGCCCCTCCGTCCGCAGCTCCCGCAACAGGGCGATGATCGCCGTCTCGGTGTTCACGTCCACGCCCGTGAACGGCTCGTCCAATAACATCACCCGTCCCCGCTGAGCCAGGGCGCGCGCCAGGAAAACGCGTTTCCGCTGTCCACCCGAAAGCTCGCCGATCTGCCGCTCGCGAAAATCCATCATGCCCACCCGGGTCAGGCTTTCCTCCACGATGCGCCGGTCCTCGGCGCGCGGCATCCGCATGAAATTCATGTAACCGTAACGCCCCATCAGCACCACGTCCCAGACGCTCACCGGGAACGTCCAGTCGACTTCCTCCGCCTGCGGCACGTAAGCGACGAGATTGCTTTTCAAGGCCTCCGCCACCGGGCGTCCGCTGATCCGCACCTCGCCGGTCGACGGCCGCACGATTCCCATGATCGCCTTGAACAGGGTCGATTTGCCGCTGCCGTTCACGCCCACCAGCGCGCAGATGCATCCCCCATCGAGGGTGAAGGAGGCCTGACGCAGCGCGACGTGGCCGTTCGGATAACTGACGGTGACATTGTCGACCATCAGCCCAAGCGTGGCCGGCCCACCTTCTTTGTTTTCGACCTGAGGCGTCATGGCGCGAGGAAACCCTTTACGATCGTCTTCGCGTTATACTCCATCAGCCGGAGATACGTCGGCGCCGGCCCCCGCGCATCGGTCAGCGAATCCACATAAAGCACCCCGCCATAGCGCGCGCCGGTTTCCTTTGCGACCTGCCGCGCGGGTTTATCGCTGATCGTGCTCTCGCTGAACACGACGGGAATCCGGTTTTTGCGCACGCCATCGATCACCTTTTGCACCTGCTGCGGCGTCCCCTGCTGATCCGCGTTCACGGCCCACAGGAAAAGTTCCTTCATCCCGAAATTCCGCGCGAGATACGGGAACGCGCCTTCACTCGTCACCAGCCAGCGCCGGTCGGCCGGAATCTTTGCCAGCTCCAGGCGCACGGTTTCCTCGATCGCCACGAACTTGGCCGAGTAGGCCTTCGCGTTGGCGTTGTAGATCGCGGCGTTTGGCGGATCGAGTTGCACGAGGGCGCGCCGGATATTTTCGACATAGATCAGCGCATTGCGCGGCGACATCCACGCATGGGGATTGGGTTTTCCCGTGTAGGGCCCTTCCTCGATGCCGATGGGTTCCACCCCCTCGGTGAGCACGACATTCGGGACTTTGCGCAGCGTTCCGAAAAACTTTTCGAACCAGCGCTCGAGGTTGAGGCCGTTCCACAGCACCAAGTCCGCCTTTTGCGCCTTCACGATATCCTGAGGGGTCGGCTCATAGCCGTGAATTTCCGCACCCGGCTTCGTGATCGACTCCACGATCGCGGCATCGCCTGCGACATTCTGGGCCATGTCCTGGATGATGGTGAACGTGGTCACGATGCGTTTCTTTTCCGCGCCCACGGCTTCGTGCGAGAGCAATGCCAGCAACAGAAACGGTGCGAGCCAGAGGAGAACGCGCGGCGGTAAAAGGGATGTTTTCATGGTGATCGCTGATTCAAAACCGCCGCGAAATGCCGGCGAACGGCTGCACGTCGGGCGCGGATTTCGTCACTCCAAAATTACAGCCGAAGTCGAGTTGCGTGTCGTCCTTCAACGCGTAGGTGAACCCCAAATCGAATTGTCCCTGCCACTTGGAGCCGGGCGCGCGGCTGGTCACCGCGAAAAATTCGACATAGCCGCCCAATCGCGACGTGAGATCGCGGGCAAACGTGATGGAATTGACGAACTGCGTTTCATAGCCGCCGGTGCCGTCGCTCACGAAATCCACCTCGGTCATCGCTCCCAGCCCCCAACCGGCGGGCAGCTGCATCCCGAAAGGGACAATCACGCCGCCCTCCGTCTTGCCGTTGCGCACGCCGGAAGCGGACAGGGGCCATTTGACGAAAGGCATGATCGCGAACGCGGTGGGGCCGCCGTCGTTGCCCCAGAAGTTAATCTTGAGACGGGTCGTCACGTCGCCGAACCCGGAGTCGCGCACGGACGTCTGCGCCACCCGATCTTCCACGCGGGATTCCACCCGCGGATCCAGCATCAGCTGCAAATCCACCTGGTTGAGGAGACCTACCTTCAGATTAACCGGCGCGATGCTCCACACCCGCGTCCGCACCTCACCACCCGCCGAGGTGTCGTGATCCGCGGTATAGTTCACGAAATCCATCTCCAGCTGAAAATGCCCCGCGTCCACGGTGTACGGGCTTTCCGTCTGGTCGGGCCGGTCGGTCGAAAGTTCGCGCATCGCCGCATGCGGCGTCGGATTCGCCAGCGTATAGCCCCTCTTGTCTGCGGCCGGGGCCGAGGCGAACGCCACGGCCGCCGTGAGGAGCAGAAGCGGGCAATGAGGGAGAAAGGAACGGCGGCGGCGTTTCATCGAGGACTGCCCGGGTTTGTGCGGCTTTACTTTGATTAGTCAAAATAAAACTTTGGTTGCCTCAAAGACAAAAGTCGGTTCTGCGTTGCGCCATGGCCACCAGCACGGTCGAAAACTACCTCAAACACATCCTCCTGCTTTCGGAAGGCGGCGACGCCCTCGTGCCGATGGGCCTGCTCGCCGAGTCGCTCGACGTGGTTCCGGGCACGGTGACGACGATGGTGAAGTCTCTCGCCGACGGTGGCCTGGTCCATCACCGCCCGCGTCAGGGCGTGCGTTTGACCGAGAGCGGCAGCCGCCTCGCTCTCGGCGTACTGCGCAAACACCGGCTCGTGGAAACCTTCCTCGTCAACGTGCTCAAGATGGACTGGTCCGCGGTCCATGCGGAGGCGGAACAACTGGAGCACGCGATCTCCAACGATGTGCTCGACCGGCTCGACGCCTTGCTCGGTCATCCCGCCGTCGATCCCCATGGCGACCCGATTCCGAGCCGTCAGGGAAAAATCAGCTCGCAGGTTTACGCGACGCTCGCCACCTGCTCGATGGCGAAACCGCTGCGGGTGGTGCGCGTGACGGAGCAGTCCCCGGAATTTCTGCAATTTGCCGAACAAAACGGTTTGCTGCCCGGCGCGGTCATTCGGATCACCGACCGGAGCCTCACCGCGGGGTTGGTGACGTTAAAAAGAAACGGCGCCAAGCTGCTGCTCGCGCTGAGCCTCGCCGCCGCCGGGAGGATTCTCGTCGAGCCAGCGCCGCAGCGCGCTTGAGCGCGACGGTCCATTTGAATCAATCCATCCGGCTGCTTTTGTGGGCGGGGTGATGGGGCCTCACCCCGCTGATTTCACAATCGCAGCGCATGCCTCGCAGGGTGAGGGCACCCCGCCTACATCCAACCAAACCGAAGCCGTTCGACGAGTTCACGGTCCACGAAGAGCTCCGGGGTATCCGACCCATCGCGAGTAAACATCCCCGGAGCAAGCTCCGGGGCATTCGCAGAAACTGATGCACCTTGACGTTCACAGTGGTCCGGGGAGCGCGCGCGTGCTGCTCTCGGCGTCTCGCCGAGAGCGGTTCGGATGGTTCGTGCGAGACGCCCGAACCG
>JBDSSU010000128.1:0-9525 GCA_039928635.1 Opitutaceae bacterium
CGACGATTTCGGGGCCAATCAAGCCGAGCGCCTCCGCTTCCTGGCTGTTTATAGTTCGCCCGACGTTGCCGCGTCTCTCCGAACCGAACCCGACAAATGGAAGGTCACCTACGTGGTTTACGACTGGGCGCTCAATGACCGCCCCACCGGGAGCGAGCGCGATCGTTCCGAGGCGGCGCAGCCGGCGCACGAATTCGTAATCCTCCATGATCGGCAGATCGGGAAATCCGCCGACTCGGGCAAAGATTTCTCGCCGCACGAAAATGCCCTGGTCGCCGTAGGGCATTTGCCGGCGCCGGGCGCGCCAGTTCGTGCCGCGCTCGATGAGCTGCCGGCCCGGAAACTCTCCGGAGATCGCAAACTCGAACGCCCCGCCCACGACGCCGGAGACGGCCAGCGTCGCGCTCAACAGCTCCACATAACCGTCGGGCGGAATCGTATCGGCATGCAAAAACAACAGATATTCGCCCGTCGCGACCGCCGCGCCGCAATTCATCTGGCGGGCGCGGCCCGGTGGGGCGGCGAGCATGATGGTATCATGGGCGCGCGCGATTTCGACGGTCCGGTCGGTGCTGCCGCCATCCACGACAATCACTTCGTGCGGCCCGCCCTGCTGCACCGCAGCGAGCGTAGTGGGCAGCCGTTCTTCCTCATCGAGCACCGGAATGATCACGGAGACGCCACCGCGTCCGGCGGCGCGCGCGGCGGCAGTTTCCGCCCAGACCGGAAGATCCTCGGGCACATCCAAGTCGCGCAGGGTCGCGAGCTGCACGACGTCGACCGACAGCGCACGGGCGGCGGCCAGCGTCTGCGCGAGCACTTCCGCGCCGCCCCAGCGGATGCCGTGAAAAAGCGGAGGCAAACTCCGGCGCAAGCCGATCAGATAATAGCCGCCGTCGGCGGCCGGACCGATCACGGCGTCAGCGTGTTCGAGCGCGGCGAATGCAGCTGCGAGATGCTCGGCGGCGAGTTGCGGACAATCACCACCGATCACGACGACCGGCGCGTTGTCTTCGGCGAAGGCGGCGTGCACGGCGCGTTCCATGCGCTGACCGAGATCGCCCTCACCTTGGTCCCGAATCGTCATCGCGCCGCCGAGCCACGCCCGCGCCGCGGCCTCGTCGGGCGCACCGGCGACTCGCGCCTCGATCGTGACCCCGCCGCTCGCCGCCAAGCGATCGGCCTCGGCGAGGGTGTGCCGGACGAGCGCGCGATAGAGTTCGCAGGCACGCTGCTCGCCCAGCGCGGGGATCAGGCGCGTCTTCACCGCGCCGGGACGCGGGTATTTGAGCATGAGGATGAGCCGGCCGTTCACGGGGAAAACGAAATCGCGGGACTGTCCCTGCGAGGAGGCGGATCCGCAAACCTTCCGTCTACATTGTTCGCCGCTCGTCTGAATCGGCCGCCGGGCATCTCACGTGAATCCATGATCGCTACTTGATCAGCTCCGTCTCGGGAAACGCGGAAAACCACCCGAACCAAAACGCCCGGTGGGCCGGCAGCCGCGCCAGTTCCTCGCCGCTTTCGCTCACCAGGGCCGGCTCAGTCATGCGCCAGAGTCGGCCGCGTTCATCGCGCACGGCGTCGCCCGTTCCGCCGGAGAATTTTCTCCCACCAGTCTCGAACGCGCGATTCCCTCCGCTCGCATCGGTCAGCACGACATAATCCTGCGTGCCGAGCCGTCCGTGGAAAATCGGATTCTTCCGGAGAAACTCGACGGAGACCGCCGCGGGTCGCACCGCCGGCCCACCAAAGCGCAACGCCAGCACTTCCGCCTTGTTCTTCAATCGGCCGTCAAGCTGCGGCACCGAAAACATCAATTCGTCGGTCGCGAAATAATTCCGGTAGGCCACGCCCTCGCCGTAGTCGCGCTCGTGCCCGGTTTTCAGCGACAACACCTTCGTCTCGGGATGCCGGCGCCGCCACTCACCCCAGGTCGTCGTCACCACGAAGAGCGGCGTCAGTTTCAAACCCCGCCCCACCAGCGGTCCGACCACCGGTTCGCCGGTGAGCGTGGACCACAGCGACTTCGTGCCGTGGTCGTACATGAGTTTGTTGGAACGATAGAGAAATCCGCTCGTGCCCAGCTCGTAGTGCTGCCCGCCGATCTCGGTGCGGTAGAGAACCATCGAGCCGCACAAGGTGCAGTAGACGCCGTTCATTTCCTCGCCACCGATCCGGTCCTTCACCATCTCGTGCCACGCCAGAATGCGCTTGGGGTAGGCGCGGCTGTCGCCGTTGATCGTCACGCCGAAAACCACGTTGGAGTCTTTCAGGTAGGTCGCCTCCGCCGCGGTGATCATCGCGGGATTTTTCAGCGGCGGGATGCCGTCCCGCTTCACGCCGCCCCAGCGGATCTCGTCCAGGCGGATGGTGGCTGCCCGGTCTTTCGCGAAATACTCGTTGAAACGCGGATCGATCAATCCGAAGAGCCGCGCTTTGAATTCGGGATAAAACTCCGGCACCCGGTAGTCGTGAGCCCAGAGGTAATCCAACCACGTCTTCACCTCGTTGCGGCGTTTCTCGCCGGTGCGGCGCTGCAAGAGCGGGAAGATCCGGTCGTCGTAGCTCAAAGCCGCCAGATCCACGAGTGGCGCGATGAAGGCGGAATCCCAATGCGCCTCGATCAGCTCGTAGGCGCGGGCCTGCTTTGCGAGATCGCGGTCGACGAGTTGCAGGAAGACTCCCAGATCGGGCGGCGCTTCCGCGGCGGTCGCGATCGGCGAGCCCAGGCCCCAACCGCCCAGCCAACCCAGACCGAGGAGAATTCCGCCTCTCATGACGCGACGGCGAACTTGTAAGCCAGCGCCGCGAGCAGTGCCGCGCACGGGAGGGTGACCACCCACGAGGCCAGCACGCCGAGCACCGGCTTCCACTGCACCTGATTGGTCACGAGGCCCATTCCGAGCAGCGAGCCGACGCTCACGTGGGTCGTGCTGACGGGCAACCCGTGGAAACTCGCCGTCGTCACGAGCGCAGCCGTGGAGAGATTGGCGGCGAAACCCTGGTCCGGACTCATCGTGGCGATGCGGTGGCTCATCGTCCCGGCCACCTTCTTCGCGCTGAGCAGACCGCCGATCGCGATCGCCAGCGCAATGGCGACAAGGCTCGTGCGAATCTCGAACGCCCCGGTAACGAGGAGCAGCGCCGCGATTTTCGGCGTATCGTTTAAACCGCGTGCGAAGCTGACCGCCCCCGCGCTCGCGAAATGCAACCCATCGAGCAGCGTGCCCGCTTTCATCCCGAGCACCGACGAGGGATAACGTTCGGCGCAAACCTCGGTCGCAGCGACTGACACCGTTGGCACCGACACCGCCCGTGCGACAAAACCTTCCGGGCCGCCAGCTTTCGCCAGCGCAGTTTGCTCGAGGCCAACGCACACACACGTTTCCTGCGACACACCGAGTCGCTGTCTTACCTGGCGAAACACGAGGTAGATTGCCCCGCCCGTTATCACGGCGAGCAACGGACTGAGCAAAAGGGGAAACACAAAGGCTTTTCCGAGCACGTGAAAATTTACCTCGCTGCCGACGGCGACGGTCCCCGCCCCCACGAGCGCACCGGTGAGTCCATGCGTCGTCGAAATCGGAAAGCCAAGCACGGTGGCCAAAATCACCGTCGCCCCCGCTCCGAGCGCAACGGCCAGCACAAATT
This sequence comes from Opitutaceae bacterium, assembly GCA_039928635.1. GTDB lineage: Bacteria > Verrucomicrobiota > Verrucomicrobiia > Opitutales > Opitutaceae > DATAKE01. Next base: position 3,655 of record JBDSSU010000128.1, read on the forward strand.
GCGGCGAGGCGGCAAGCGCGTCGGGCACGAGACCCTTGCCGGAGAATTTTTTCAGCAGCGCCTCGGCTAAAAATATCGCCGCGATGCTACCGGCGAAGGTCGTCACCGTCGCCCACCCGATCGCGGTGCGATATCCACAGGTCCGGCTGCCAAAGAGACTGGCGACGCCTTTGAAGTTGTCGTTCGCGCCGTTCGAGTACGCGAGAAAACAGACCGCGATAAAAATTAACGCCGGCAACATCAGCAGCAGCCTCCGGCTCCGCTGTCCCGGCACTGGCTCGCTTCCGTCGTGACGTCGTAGTCCAGCCCCTTCGTCTGCCGGGGGTGCCGGAGTTGCGCGGCGGCGCAGTTAAAAGGCTTCGCCTCCGCCAGCGGAATTTCGTTCCGCGGATCGACGAGCGCGAAGTGCGAGCGATACGGTTCCTGTTTATAGAGCTGGTAGGTTTTGTCGCATACGGCGTAACGCTTTCCGCGCACGAGTCGGTGGCCGTCGTCGTCGAGTACCTCGGCAAACGGCCCGAGGTAGATCGCCGCCTGGTTTCGCTCGAAGCACGGGCCCTGCTTGCCCTTGAAGGCTTGCACCGTCACGGAGCGAAACTCGATGCCCTCGACGGTGCGCCACGGCTGCGCGTCACGTTTGAGAATTTGGATGCCGTGAAACCCCGCGTCGGCAAACGCCCGCAGAAAATCCTCCTCGGTGAGCGCACCACTGATGCAGCCACTCCAGAGTTCGGGATTGTCCTGCAGGTGCGCGGGCACGGGTTCGTCGGCCACGATGTCGGAGATGACGGCCCGTCCGCCTTTTTTGAGCACGCGAAAAATTCCCTCGAACAACTCCCGTTTCGCCTGCGGCTCGACGAGGTTGAGCACGCAATTGGAAACCACGACGTCGATGGAATCTCCCGGAATGAGAGGCGATCGCACCCGCAGGTCCGCCGCAAGTTCGTCGGCGGCGAGAAAGGACGCGGCATCCGTGATCGGTCGTTCGCGCAATTCGCGGTCGAGCGCGTCGAGATCGAGCGAGAGATCCTGGATGCGGCCCTTGCGAAACTCGACATTGGCGTAGCCGAGACGCTCGGCGACGATGGGCGCGTTACGCCGCGCGACTTCGAGCATCTCATCGGTCATGTCGACGCCGATGACGCGACCGGCCGGCCCGACGACTTGCGCGGCGATGAAGCAGATTTTTCCCGTGCCGCTGCCGAGGTCGAGGACGGTCTCGCCGGGTTTGACGTAACGGGAGGGATCGCCGCAGCCGTAGTCTTTTTCGATCACCTCGGCGGGGATGATTTCGAGATAGCGCCGGTCGTATTCGACCGGGCAGCAGAGGGCGGCTTCGGGAGCCTTGGCGGCGGAGGCGTAGCGTTGTTGGACGGAGCGTTCGGTGCGCATGAGCGGATGAAGGATTAGAGGAGTTGCTCCAACTCGGATTTCGAGAGGTTGCCGGCGAGATGATAGATTTTTCCGTCGCGGCTCCACGTGGCCGCCGTGAGACCCTGCGTCGTGGCAAACAGTGGCGCGCGTCCGGGCGCAAGGCCGCGCAGCGCGGACGCATCCACGACGAACACGTCGACGTGTTTTCCACCGACTTTAAAACAGAGCAAAGTCACATTGCGGCCCCGCCATTCCATCACCTTGCAGCCCATGATCCCTGTCGCCGCGAGCTTCGGCGGCAGGACGAAATCGGGATCACCGCGATGCCCGGCGAGCCATTGCCTAAGTTGGGTGTCGTCGAGCCCGATCACTTCGAGATGCTGGCTCATATCGAGTGCCGCTTGCGCCGTCGCCGTGCGGAACGCCGAGAAATTCGCGTCCCCGGCTTTTTGGCGCCAGCGCCATGCTCCGCCAAAGGAGAGCAGCAACGCGACGCTCGCGGCGGTCGCGAGGAACACCGGTTTCCGCCACCACGGCACGCCATAGCCCGTGGTTCGCGCGTGCAGGAGCTGGTCTTTGAGCCCCGGGATGGCCGGGATGGCGGCGCGGATTTTTGCGCCGAGAGCACGATCCATCGCCTGTTCCGCGGCGAACCAGCGGGCGAGTTCGGGATCCAGCCGCACCAGCGCGAGCGGCTCCTTGAACTGCGGATCGTGCGCATCATCGCCGCTGGCGCGATAGGCTTGGAGAATGAACTGGGCTTCTTCTCGATTCATCCGATTTTGGAAATGGGAGGCGGTTGGGCGTCGATCGAGATCACTTTCGCGCCACGCGGCTCCGTTGCACGCACCGTGAGGCTGTCGCGCAGGATGGCTTTGGCTCGCGAGAGCCGCGACATCACGGTCCCGACCGGGACGTCCAGCATTTCTGCGATTTCACGGTAGGAAAGGCTTTGGAGATAAAAAAGCACGAGGGGCACGCGGTGATGTTCGTCCATTTCGTGCAGCGCATCCAGCACGACGGCGCCATCCAATGTTTCGACGGTGGCCGGGGTCAGCATCGGCAGCTCCGCCTCTGCAGCGGTAAGCTCGAAATGCGGGAAACGTTTTTCGTGACGTTTCCAGCCGAGAAAGATCCGGTAGAGCGTCGTGAAGAGCCAAGACTTGACCTTGGCCCGGTCGCGAAGCTGACCGCTCTTCGTGAGCAGCCGGCAATAGGATTCCTGGGTGAGGTCGCGCGCATCGTCGGGATTGCGCGTCAGGCCAAAGGCGAAGCGGTGCAGCTCTTCGTGATGCAGCGCCACCGCCTGTTCATAGTCGACTTCGTCCACGCTGATATGATCGCCGTGGCAGGATTCTATTCCCCGCCGTCGCGCGATTTTTTTTTACCGCGATGGAATAAGCTCCCGGATCGCTCGTCACATCCACGAACGCCCAGTGGTAAAACCAAAAAATAAATCGCCCATGACCAAGACCTCGTCACGCCTTCTGCTGCTCGCCGGACTCCTCGGAGCCACGGCCGCAGCTCCTGCCTTCGCCTCCGGCAGTTATTCCGGCCGGCCGCCAAAACCTCCCGCCCAATCCGGCGGCGATATGAAGATGAAAATGGACCGGGAGAAATACGGCCTTGGCCAAAAAATCTACGAGGGCGGCGCCCGCCTCACGGGTGGCGGCGACGCCAGTGCTCAGATGGCCCGCCTGAAAAACGTTCAGGCGCAACTCCCACCCGACGCGTCAAAGATGAAGGATCTCGTCGGGCTCGCCGGAAAACTCTCCGCCGCTGAACTGGACGCCCTCGAATACTACGTGAAGGAACGGTTCCCGATGATGGCAAAATAAACCCCGGATCCGATCAACCCATCTCACTTCACCACGCCTCCCTCCATGAAATTTTCCTTTCCGCTCCGGTCGGTCCTTCTCGCCGCCGCCATTCTCACCGCCGCTCAAACCGGCTCCGCGCAAAACGTCTGGCTCCCCGAAACCGGCGCCCTGATCGTCACCCCCAACTATTCCTACCAGTCCTACGACGAATTTTATGCCGGCACCGCCAAGATGGCGCTCCCGGCGGACATCACGCAACGCACCTCCGCTGTCCATTTCGACTACGGTCTCGCCCCGCAACTCTCGCTCGATGCCAGCATCGGCTACACCGAGGTGAAGTTTTCGCCGCCCGGTGCGACCTTCAAGCGTCGTGGGCGCGACGACTCCCGCCTGGGGCTCAACTATGCGCTGCTGGCCGAAAGCACCGAGCGACCCGCGGTGACGTTTCGAATCGGGGGAATCTTCGCCGGTAACTACGATATCCCGACAACGCTTCCGCCGATCAATCCCGGGGATGGCGCCAGCGGCTTCGAAGCCTCGTTCGCCGCCGGCAAGACCTTCGGCGAAGGCTTCGCAATCTACGGGGAAGCGGGCTATCGCAACCGCAATAAAGGCGTACCCGACGACTTCTTCGGAAACGTCGGAGTCGCGAAACAGTTCGGCCCGGTCGGCCTTAACTTCGGCTATCGCCGCACCCAGGGTCTGAGTGGCGGCGACATCGGAGGACCGGGCTTTGGCACGAGCTTCGGTTTTCCTGGCGTGAAGGAAGTCGCGCAGTTCATCGAAGGGGGCATCGGCTTCACCGACGGGGGCGGACGCTCTTATCAGTTTGGTGCCGCCAAGTGTTTCGGCGATGTGCGCAACACCGGGGTCGCGACCGTCTACACCTTCAGCATCAGCCTGCCGTTCAAGTTTTAGTTAGGTCAGGTTCGTAACGTTAACCGCCCGCTCGTGAGCGCCCAGTCAGCGTTCGCGGGCGGGCTTTTCGTTGCCACCAATCCCAACCCGCGACGCCAGCGATGAGTCCAAACTCCAGCGGCCGCAGCCACCCCGGATGCCCGAAATTCCCGAGCGTGGGATCGCCCAAATTCAAACCGGTGACATAGGTCAGACTCACCGCCGCCAGCACGACGATCCCCGTCGCCGAAATGCGCGTCGCCACAAACGGCCAGAGCCACAGCACATACCAGGGATTCGCCACCGCAGATAAGAGGAGAAAAGCCCCGTAAACCCATTCGCCGGGAGGGAGGGAATTTTCCCGGCAGGGACTCGCAGGTTTTCGGTTCCAACGGACGAACAACCCGAGCCAGACGGCCCCAAAGACGATCCCGCAAAATGCGCGCGCGATCACCGGCGATGTCAGCGCGGCGACGATGGCATGCACGCTCGAATTGAATTCCCACTCCCCCGCCATCGCCTGCAGCCCGGCTAAATCCGCCGCGCTGCCGCTCCACCAAAACGGAGCATAGAGCGCCAGCACGGTGGCGATCGCCGCAAGCCAGGCGCGACGCCCGAGCCGCCAAAGCAGGAATGGCACAAGCAACACCGCAAAAACTTTCGCCGCGACCGCGAGCCCCGCGATTGCGCCCGCGGAAACGATTCGCCCGCGTCGTCCGAGCCACCAGGCCGCCACGACCAGCGTGATCGCGAGCACGTCGGGATGCGCATTGAACCCCGTCTCGAAAATCGCCAGCGGGCACCACGCGAGCACCAGCCGCCCGCGCGCCGGAAGGTCACGCCACAACATTCCGATCAACGCGAGCTCAGCCCCGAGCAGCACGAGTTTCCACGGCCAGAGTTCTCCGGGCGCGACGGCGTGGCAAAGGCGAAACACCCACTGGCACGCCGGCCCATAGATGGTCGGCACGTCGGGATGATTGATGCGATCGAGAATCTCCCGGAACGCTGTCGGCACGCTCGCATCGCTGAAACTCGCCTGCGGCGCCATCGCGTAAGGATCTCCCGTGGTCGCGAACCGATACCCATCCCACAAAAAACGATGATGGTCGTCTTCCATCACCGGGTGCGATCCCAGTGCAACCAGGCGAAAGCCGATTCCGAAAAATAGGATCGCCCGGGAGTCGTGGAGCGAGACCCACCGCATCGCCCAGACCAACATCGCCCAAGCCACCACCATCGTCGCGAGCATCCCGATAAGCAGAGGCTCCCCTCCTCCCTCTGATCGCGAGGCGAGCAGCGTCCACGCTCCTGCGGTTATGATACCCGCGCACCACAGAGTCGGCCGCGTCCGGACCGGGGTGGCATTGTCGACACCGGGCTGATGCCGAGAAATTGTCACTCCCATGGGACGCGCCCCTAGAGCATTTATTCCCTCACCAACGCCCCGTGATTTGATCGTCCCCAAAACAAATCCCTTTTCGTGTCGCCCCGCAGCGCAATCAGTGGTCATCCATAAGCCGCTTCCTGGCGCCGAAAATAAACGCAGAGAGCAACCGTGAAACTCAGTGGCGGCGTTGGCGCCCGCGCTGTCACCAAACCATTTCTCTGAAAACCAAAAGCCGCTAGCCATTGCTGGTTAGCGGCTTTGAGAGATGGTGGACCTTACTGGACTCGAACCAGTGACCTTTTCGATGTCAACGAAACGCTCTAACCAACTGAGCTAAAGGTCCAAAATCTGAGGTCGGCGAGTAACGCCACCCGCGTGGTTCAGCGCAAG
>JBDSSU010000129.1:0-3616 GCA_039928635.1 Opitutaceae bacterium
CCTCCCCGGCACCGAGGAGCCGATCACCGATCGCGCCGACGCGGTGAAGGTCGCGAAGACCATCGGGTTTCCGCTCATCATCAAAGCGGCGTTCGGCGGCGGCGGCCGCGGCATGCGCGTCGTCCACAAAGCGTCGGACCTCGATGCCCTGCTCGACGAGGCGCAGGGCGAAGCCGGACGCGCGTTCGGCAATCCCGCGGTCTTCCTCGAGAAATACATTCCTCGCGCGAAGCACATCGAGGTGCAGATCCTCGGCGACCAGCACGGCAACATCATCCACCTGCACGAGCGCGACTGTTCCGTGCAGCGTCGCCACCAGAAAGTCATCGAGGTCGCGCCCAGTTACGGGCTGCCGGAAAAAATCGTCGCCGAACTTTGCGAGGCCGCGGCGCGCATGGCGACGGAAGTGCGTTACGACAACGCCGGCACGATCGAATTCCTCTACGATCTCGACCGACACGAGTGGTTCTTCATCGAGATGAACCCGCGCATTCAGGTCGAGCATACCGTGACTGAAGTGATCACCGGCTTGGATCTCGTCCGGGCGCAAATTCTCATCGCACAAGGTCACGCGTTGCACTCGGCCGCAGTCGGTATGCCGCAGCAAGCCGACGTGCCGCGCAATGGCTACGCGATCCAGGCACGCATCACGACCGAGGATCCGGAAAACAAATTCGTGCCCGACTACGGCCGCATTCTTGCCTATCGCGCCCCGGGAGGTTTTGGCATCCGGCTCGACGGCGGCATGGGTTACGCGAATGCCGTCATCACGCCGTTCTATGACTCGCTCCTCGTGAAGATGATCGTGAGCGGCCAGAGCTACGAGATGGTGCTGCACCGCATGCGCCGCGCGCTCAGCGAATTTCGCATTCGCGGGGTGAAGACGAACATCCCGTTTATTGAAAACGTCGTCGGGCATCCGCAGTTCAAGACCGGCCAGGCCACCACGACCTTGATCGACACCACGCCGGAGCTTTTGACGTTCAAGCCGCGCCGCGATCGGGCGACGAAACTCCTCAACTTCCTCGGTAACGTCATCGTTAACGGCAATCCCCACGCGAAAGGCTTCCGCCCGGAGAAGCCCTTCACCGCGCCGCCCATCCTGGCGTACGACGGGCACACCGCGCCGCCCGACGGAACGCGGCAGCTGCTGCTGAAACTGGGCGCGAAGAAATTCGCGGAGTGGACCACGAAACAAAAACGACTGCTGATTACCGACACGACCTGGCGCGACGCCCACCAGTCGCTGATGGCCACGCGCGTCCGCAGCTACGACATGCTGGCCTGTGCCGACGCGGTCGCGCGCCGGACTCCCAATCTGTTTTCGCTCGAGATGTGGGGTGGCGCGACCTTCGACACTGCGATGCGTTTTCTCAACGAAGACCCTTGGGAACGCCTGCGGCAGCTTCGCGCACGCGTCCCGAACATCTGTTTCCAAATGCTGTTTCGGGGCGCCAACGCGGTCGGCTACACCAATTATCCAGACAATGTGGTCGCCGGTTTTGTGAAACACGCGGCGGAAAGCGGCATGGATATTTTCCGGGTATTCGACTCGTTGAACTATCTCCCAAATCTGCGCGTGGCGATGGAGTCCGTGAACGCCACGCATGGCATCTGCGAAGCAGCGATCTGTTACACCGGCGACATCCTTGACGAACGCCGCGACAAGTTCTCGCTGAAATACTACGTTCGCCTCGCGAAAGAGCTCGAACGCATGGGCGCGCACTTCCTCGCGATCAAGGACATGGCCGGGCTCTGCCGACCTTATGCCGCACAGAAGCTGGTAAAGGCATTGAAGGAGGAAACGGGGCTGCCCATCCATTTCCACACGCATGACACCAGCGGCATCGCAGCGGCCAGCGTGCTGCGGGCGGCGGATGCGGGCGTTGATGTCGTCGATCTCTCGATCGCATCGATGTCCGGCAGCACCGCGCAACCGAATCTGAACTCGATCGTGGCGGCGTTGCAAAACACCCCGCGCGACCCGCAGCTGGACCTCGGCACGCTGAATGAGTTTTCAGATTATTGGGAGCATGTGCGCGGATTTTATGCGCCGTTCGACACCGCGCCGAAAACGGGATCGGCGGAAGTCTACCTCCACGAAATGCCTGGCGGGCAGTACACGAATCTCAAGGAGCAGGCCGCTTCCATGGGCGTCGCCCACCGGTGGTCGGAAATTGCGCGCACGTACGCCGACGTTAACCAACTCTTTGGCGACATCGTGAAAGTCACGCCATCGTCAAAGGTCGTCGGCGATATGGCGCTTTTCCTTTTCAGCCGCGGCCTGAAAGCCGGCGAGGTTGCCAAAGTGGAGCCTGGATCGATTCCGTTTCCCGAGAGCGTCATCGACATGATGCAGGGCGGCCTGGGCTGGCCGGAGGGCGGCTGGCCGGAAAAAATCTCCCGCGTCGTGCTCGGCGAGAAGCGCCATCTCGAAGCGCGCAAGAAGTACGAAAATGACTCCCGGAAAAAGCAATCCGCCTCGGCCCCGGCGCTTGACCTCGCGAAAACGCGCGCGGAGCTCGCGGAAAAATTAAAGCGGCCCGCCACCGACGATGATCTCTACTCCCACTTGATGTACCCGGCGGTCTTCGCTGATTTCGCCAAACACCTGGCGACTTTCAGTGACGTCAGCGTGCTCCCCACGCCGGCGTTTTTCTACGGGCTGAAAGTCGGGGAGGAAATTTCCGTCGGCATCGAGGAGGGGAAAGTTCTGATCGTGCGTCTCTTCACGATCAGCCAGCCGGACAAGGACGGACGCCGCACCATTAGCTACGAACTGAACGGCATCGCGCGCGACGCGTTCATCCTGGACAAATCGGTGGCGCCGAAAACCAAGGCGCGGCCAAAAGCCGATCTCGCCGATCCGACGCAGATCGCCGCTCCGATTCCCGGCTTGGTGGCGGTCCTCTCCGTGGCTGCGGGCAGCAAAGTGATGAAGGGCGACAAACTGCTCATGATGGAAGCGATGAAGATGCAGAACACCGTCTACGCGCCGTGTCAGGGCATCGTGACCGAGCTGCACGTCGCGCTCGGCGACACCGTCGAAGCGAAAGACCTGCTCATAAAGATCAACCCGACCGGTTGATCTGCCTGACGATTCGTGGCGTCGTCTTGGAATCCCTTTCCAGATGGCGCTCGCGAAACCATCCCCCGATAGCGCCGGAATGGATCTCGAAAAGGACGCGAAGGAAACGAAGCAGACCGCCATGGAAATTTCCTGGATCCCTTCAGTTTTTCAGGATGATTCGGTGGCCAACGCTCGGAAAGGTTTCCCGCACTGATCACTGTCCGACGCGCTCGCTGCTTGCTGCTCCGAAATGCCCCATTCACGGTTCCCGCGAAAATTATGTCGTCCGCTACCCTCACCCAGCTCGGGGTGTTTCTCGCGCTCAATGCCCTGGTCGCCGTCATCACCTGGCTGCACTGCCGGAAAAAATCGCGGGCGACCAATGACACCCGCGAATATTTCCTCGCCAGCAGCGGGCTGAATTGGGTGTTCATCGCGGGTTCGATCACCCTCACGAACATCAATACCGACACGCTCGTCGGGATGAATGGCGGCCAGATGTTCCTCATCGCCTTGTGGGAACTCTCGGGAGTCGTCGGCCTGCTG
>JBDSSU010000130.1:0-3771 GCA_039928635.1 Opitutaceae bacterium
GCTTAGTCGCGCGATCGAGTGCACGGCCGAAGCTTTGCTCGACGTGAAAGACTGCGAAGTTTGCCTCTGCGGCGCCTATTCTGCGAAAGCATTTACGGGAGCCTCCGAGTACACGAACGAAAGCAAAAGCCTTCCTCGCAGTCGCCTTAGTTCGCCATCTCTTCGAGCTCGCTTGGGCGGATGCGCGTCCGACGCGTTCCAAAAAACCGCGAATAAATGGGCCCAAAAAAAAGGCACCGGTTTCCTGCGTCGCCTCGCGGACAAAACAATCACGCTCACCGACGCGAACAAAGACCTGATTTCGCCGAAAGATTTGCGCACTGCTCAGATCTACAATGCGCAATATCTAGGGGTACCCAGCTGGCTTCGTCATTCTGCGGGCCATCTGAAATTCGTTTCTACCGTTCATGACTTGATCCCGATCAAGTTCCCGCATGCGCTCCCGACCGAAATAATTAAACCGTTTTTCGAGTCGATCGACGGAATTGACCCCCGAGACCACGTAATATGCGTTTCGGAGCACACAAAAATGGACCTGTGCGAATATCGGAGAGATTTGGATCCTGCACGTGTCTCCGTGGCGTATTTGGGAGCTTCCGACAGCTTCAAGCCATCCTCCGATCCGGAAATTCAGGCGCACGTACGAGCTAAATACAGCATTCCCTCTGGGCCATTTCTGTTGGCAGTCGGGACGTTAGCCCCCCACAAAAACTTCGCTCGTTTGATCGAAAGTTTTGGCGCTCTCATTCAGGAGCAGCACATTGGCGATCTCAATCTTGTGATCAGTGGCAGCTCAGGGTGGAAGAATGAACAGATGCAAGAAGCCCTTTCTCGACGGAAGTTTTTGGCACAAAGAATTGTTTTCACCGGTTTTGTCTCGGATGCAGACTTACCGGGTCTCTATGGGAGTGCTCTGGCTTTCGTCTTTCCGTCAATCTACGAAGGTTTCGGATTGCCCGTTCTTGAAGCGATGCAGTGCGGCGTCCCGGTCGTGTGCACTAACACCAGTTCGGTCCCCGAAGTGGCCGGGGACGCCGCTCTTTATTTTGACCCTCTGAGCGCTGATGAAATTTCAAACGCTATGCTCACGATTTACCGCGACGGCATTCTGCGAAAATCGCTCGCTGAAAAGGCCATAAAACGTGCCGCGACATTTAACTGGAACCGGTGCGCCAGCCAAACGGTGGCCAGCTACAAGCAAGCGTTGGATGAATGATCCCAAAGCCGAAATCGCCTAATCAAAAAAAGCGAGAGATCGCATTTTAGACTCACTTGCCTATCCGGTTTCCAAGATGAATCTCGTCTACGACGGCAGAATTTTTCAAATTCAACGAGCAGGGGGCATCAACCGCTATTTTGCGGAGGTGATCGGCGGGCTGCCTGCTGACTGGCGGCCGATGCTACTGTGTAGCGGCGAGCTGGGGTCTCATGCGCCTCGTCATCCCAACCTGCAGGTTCGAGGAGAATGGAATTTCCATCCACGCCGCTGGCGCCCACTGGTCAATCGACAGATCAATTTTCGCTCGATACTCGCCCAGGCAGACATCCTGCACCCGACGTATTATTCCCTCTCCGAATGCCTGACCGAGATCAAATGCCCGTTGGTGACGACCGTCTATGACTTTACCTACGCCGCGTACAGCTCGCTCATGAACGATTCGGCCAGCGTTATTCGGGACCAGACGCAGATGATCGAGCGTGCGGATCACGTCATTTGCATTTCCAAATTTACGGAAAACGACCTGCTGGAGCGCGTGCCGGCTGCACGGGGAAAAACGTCCGTCATCTACCTGAGCGCTTCGTTCGCCAGCGACGGACAGAACTCCATCCCGGAAGATCCGCCGGCGTTTCTCTTCGTCGGAGCGCGTTACGGCTACAAGAATTTCGCCTTCCTCCTCCGCGCCTTCGCAGCCGCCTGTTCCCAGCGCAAGAACCTCCGGCTTTACGTGGCTGGCCCTCCCCTGACGCCTGAAGAGCGGTGGCAGGCCCATTTCCTCGGCATTACCGATCGGCTGGTTTCCGTCGTTTACCCGGATGAAGCTGAACTCAAACGTCTTTATCAAAAAAGCCTCGCGCTCTTGTATCCGTCCATCCACGAGGGGTTCGGCATTCCTCCGCTCGAAGCGATGGCATGCCGGACGGTCGCCGTGACTGCAAATAACACCTGTCTGCCTGAAGTCGTGGCGGATGGCGGAATCATGCTCGATCCATTTTCGGAATCCGACTGGACGGAATGCATGCTCCAACTGGTCGTCGGCCGGATGGATCGCGCTGCCGTAATCAAGCGCGGTTTGGCTCGCGTGGGCTTATTCTCATGGGAGAAATCGACGCGACTTCACAACGAACTCTACCGCCGGATCGCAGGAAAATAATTATTTCCTCTGACTAATCCGCCAAGAGATCCCCTGCTGCTGGTCTGGAAGACCCGCATCGACACGCAAGACGGCTGCGCGGTGCAGCTTGAACGCATGCTGGGCGGCTGCGAACACCCCGTTTTTCACACCTACTGGCTCGAACTGCATCGCAAACCTCCCACCCCTTCAAATTACGTGGCACGCCGCATCTGGCTGGAGCCACCAGCCATGGTCGTTGGTGGCGGCTGGTTACGCCGGTTTTGGCGGGCGCGCGGTTTGCGAGCCACCACGCGCTTCAAGTGGCAACTGGCCCGCCGCCGGCACGGGTTCGAACACCCGAGAGCCGCCTATCTCGTGGTTTATAACAACGCCCAGGCAGAATACGCCCGCCACATACTCGAGGTCCTCGGCATCGGTCGCTATGTCGTACATCTGATGGACCTCATGGAACGCCGGGGCATCGACGGTCTGCGCGGGGGCGCCTTCGAACATTTGATTCGAGGTGCCACGAAAGTTGTCGCCATCAATTCCCGCCTTGCAGCCGAATTGGTGGAGTGGAGAAACGAGCCCATCGCCCAGTTTGATATGCTGGCTGGCTTCGCGGCGCGTTCGCTGGCATCGCTGCCTTCAAACAGGGAACGGACACTTTTGATGACCGGCGCCCTCTACGACTCGGAGCCCGTCAAAATGCAATTTTTGAGGGAAGTGTTCGCGCCAGCCTGGCGTCAATTTAAGAAAACTCCCGCCGGCTCCGACGTGCGCTGGCGGTATGCAGGCGCGAGTTTCCCCCTGCTCGACCGTGCCGTCGCTGCTGAGGTCGAAAATCTCGGCATGGTGGACAACGCCACCCTCAGGCAAATTACCACCAGCGCTAGGTGTGGCTTTCTCCCGGTTGAGCACCACGCGAGCGAACACTGGCGGTTTTCCACGCCTTCACGGCTCCTGGATTTTCTGACGGCAGGTCTGCCGACGATCGCTCCTCCCAATCAAGGCACCGCTACCGGGGATTTTTTGGCGACTCATGGTGGCTTCACCATTGTCCGGAACCAAGAAGAGTGTCTCGGCGCACTGCTCCGGCTTTTCACCGACGATGCCCGGCATCGCCAGCAGAGCGAAGCCGCGCTGCTCTCCGCAGCCCGATATGACCCGGAGACCGGCCGGGCCTATTTTCAGGCGATCCTCGCTGATCTTTATCGCGGTTAGTACCCACCCGTGGCCCTCGCCTTTCATATCCTCGCGCACAAGGCACCACGCCAGGTGGAACGGTTGGTGCGCGCGATTTTGCGCCCGGAACACACCCTCGTGTTGCACTTCGACCGTCGCGCCCCCGACGCGATGCATGCCCTCGCCCGGCAGCTTACCGCGGAGCATCCCAACGTGATTCTGCAACGACCGCGTGCCGTGGTATGGAGCGGCT
>JBDSSU010000131.1:0-3559 GCA_039928635.1 Opitutaceae bacterium
CCGGCGCGCGAGACGCGCGCGCTCCCCGGACCCTTCTCAACCAAGCCAAGCTTTTGCTCAGGGGTTTGCGGCGGAACCGTTTGCGGCCGGAGCTGACCGTTAAGGCGAAAGGTCCAGCAGTCTTTGCGGTGAACTTCGCCATGCTCTCCCCTTTCGTTTCCATGCCTCACTGTGATTCTGTCGTGCGCGCTGCGATTGCCCCCGAGGCGCTGTGGGTTGAATTCGTCGGGCGGTCACGAGGATTCGGCGACCGGCTTGCATTTGTTTCCTTGCGGTCAGCGCGAACGCCTTCCGGGATCGCGCTCCTGTTGTCATGAGCTTCGAACCGATCGCGCGCACGCTGCGCAATCCCGGACCGAGTTGGGGTTATGAATTGTTGCGGTGGATCAACGCCCTTTTACCGCGGACCCTGCTCACCCTGGTGTGCGGACTTGGCACCGGGATTGCCGTGCTGGTCCTGCCGAAACAGCGGAGCCAGTCGCGGGAATATCTTTCCGCGCTCTTCGGGCGCCGGGCGCGCCTGCGCGAAGTCTGGCGCCATTTTTTCACCTACGTGCAAGTCATGATGACGCGCATTCGTGCCGCGGAAAGTGGCAGGCACGCCTGCGTGGCAGGCGCCGGGTGCGACGCGTTTGCCGCGCTGATGACCTCAAAGCAACCGGCGCTGCTCGGGACCTTTCACGTGGGTAATTCGGATTTGCTCGGTTTTCTTTTGGGCAAATTTCGGCGGCACGTTCACATGATCCGACTGCGGGTGGACAATTCGCGTGACACCCTCCGGCTGGCCCAAAGTTTTGGGGAATGGGTCACTTTCGTGTGGATCAACCAGGCGGAGAATTTGCTTTTCGCGATGAAGGAAGCCGCTCAATCCGGCGGCTCGATCGCGATGATGTGCGATCGCGCGGAACACAGTTCGAAGATCGAGGCGTTTCACTTTCTCGGGGCGCGCCGGCTCATGCCGTTCACGATCTACCACCTCGCGCTCATGTTTCGCATGCCGGTCGCGTTCTGCCTGAGTATTCCCGGTGCCGCCGATGAATCGCTCGTGCATGCGTCGCCGGTCTTCGAACCGGATAACGCGACCAAGGAGTCCAACCTCGCGCGCGCGCGGGAGCACTTTCAGGCCTTTCTCCATCAGCTCGAAGGGTTGCTTCGTGCGAATCCCTACCTGTGGTTTAATGTCCTGCCGGCACGGGAGGTCGTGGCAGCCGAGCCCCGGGTTCTCGCGCGAAGCGCCCCGGCGGTTTGCTGATCCCGTGGCGCATAGGTTGAGGGCGCGGCGGTAGGCCGGTCTCTTCACGGTGTTTTTCAGGAGAGCGCGCCGGGGGCGAAAATGATGGAGGAGGGGGTTTCGGAAGCTGTTCCCGAACACGATCGCGCAGTGATTGAAATCAGCGCGAAATTCTTCGAGCGAAAGCGTCGAACACGCCTTTACGCGATCGGCGATAACATAGAAGGAAGCGGTCAGCCCATGCTTCTTGAGTACACGAAGGATTTCGCAGGTTTTCCTGCTGGGTGCGTCGTCGATGGTGGGAAAGAGGTTCCTCTCATTCGTCGCGGCGATGAAAAACGGGAGTGCACGAGTGCCCTCGGGACGTTTGTGCCGGAGATCCGGGTGCCTCTTTCGATTTCTTTCTTGGTTGGCGGCGAGCAGCGGCTTGTAACTTCCGCGATTCTGACGGGTTGTTTCCCAGTCATGGATCACCGCGGATTGAAATGGGTTGCTCTGGCCTGGTTGATTTTCGTCGGCGTGCCGATTCTCAGCCTCGCCGCGGAACCCGTTTCACGGAACCCCACCGCTCCCACCGAATTCCGGGACGCCGTGATTGACGCAGTGCCGGCGCGCGGGTTCTACGAGGAACCGGTAACCGTGCGGCTGGACTCGAGCCAAGCGGGTGCATCAATCCGATTCACCACCGACGGCACGGAACCGACCGCCGTCCGGAGCCAGGCCTACACGGCACCGCTGCGGTTGGCGCATCAGACGGTGCTGCGCGCGGCGGTATTTGAAGGGGGCCGGCGGATCTCAGCGGTAGCCACGCACACCTATCTTTTTCTGGAGGACGTGTTGCGGCAGCCCAGGGAGCAAACTGGTCTGCCCAACGGGGCGACCGCCTGGAGTGGTTATCCCGCCGCTTACGCCATGGATCCGCGCGTTGTGCAGGATCCAGCCTATGGCCCGCGCTTGAAGCCAGCGCTCCGTTCGCTGCCCACCGTATCCGTGGTCTGTGCACCGCAGGATTTGTTCGGACGTCGCGGGATCTACCTGCACAGCACGGAGCGGGGCGATGAATGGGAGCGGGCCTGTTCCGTCGAATGGATCGTCCCCGACGGCGCGCCGGGCTTCCAAATCGATTGCGGCCTGCAGATCCAGGGGAACTTCAACCGCATCCCGGAGAAATCGCCCAAGCACTCGTTCCGGCTCATGTTCAAGGAACGCTATGGTCCGGGCAAATTGAAGTTCCCGCTCTTTCCCGCTTCGCCGGTGAAGAGTTTCAACACGCTCCTCCTCCGGGCGGGTTACAACAACACCTGGGTGCATTGGGACGCGCCCCAATACAACCGAGCCCAACCGAATCGCGACGGTTGGATGAAGGATTCTTTCCGGGCGATGGGCTGGCTCACGACGCATGATCGCTACGTCCATCTCTACCTCAACGGTCTCTACTGGGGGCTCTACGATATTTCCGAGCGGCCTGACGGCGCTTTTGCCTCCTCTTATCTGGGCGGGGAAAAAGCGGACTACGACGTGATCAATGAATCGGAAGTGAAGGAAGGCACCGGCGACGCTTTTGCCCGGCTGCAAAGCTCGCGCAATCTCGGCAGTCCCGCCCGCTATGCAGCGGTGTTGCCGCAGGTTGAGATGACACGCTTCATCGATTATCTGCTGCTCAATTATTACGCCGGGAACGAGGATTGGGGTGAGAACAAGAACTGGTATGCGCTCCGGCGGAGGGAACCGGCCGCCCCGTTTCAATTTTTCGTCTGGGACGGAGAACACGTCTTCGAGAATCTCGACGACGACGCGGTAAGACGTCCGCATGAGGCTCCGCTCCGCATTGCGCGGGCGTTGATGGCCAGCGCCGACTTCCGGCTCGCCTTTGCGGATCGCGTGCAGAAGCACTGCTTCAATGGCGGCGCGCTCACTCCGGAGAGCGCGGGGGCGCGTTGGATGGTGCGATCCAACCAGATCGACCTTGCGATCATCGCCGAGTCGGCGCGCTGGGGCTACTACCGGCGCCAGGCGCCATTCACGCGCGACGGGGATTGGGTGCGGGAACAGCGACGTCTCCTGGAGGGATATTTCCCGAAGCGCACGGGGATCCTCCTGCGGCAGCTGCGGGCCGCGGGATTATTTCCGGAGGTATCCGCGCCGGTGTTGCAAAACCAAATCTCCGGAGAGCCGGCGGGTCGCCCGATTGTTTTCGCCGCCCCCGGTCGCGGAGAAATTTATTTCACCACGGATGGGAGTGACCCTCGCCAGACGGGATCGGGAAAGGTTGCGCCCGCCGCGACCCGGTATGCGGAAACAGTCAACTTGAGGGCGTCGGATGTGCTC
>JBDSSU010000132.1:0-7592 GCA_039928635.1 Opitutaceae bacterium
GTTTGTGCTACCATTACACCACCAGGCAGTGGAAATTTTCTAATGCGCTGAGCAAATCCCGTGAGGACAAAAAGGCCGGGCGCCGGAATCAGCTGGAGCCGGCGATGGGATTCGAACCCGCAACCGCCTGTTTACAAAACAGGTGCTCTACCATTGAGCTACGCCGGCGCAAAAAACTCTGGCGCCCACTGTGACTTTAACTGGGAAAAAACGTAATTTGGTGGCTCCCCCGGGACTCGAACCCGGAACCAATTGATTAAGAGTCAACTGCTCTACCATTGAGCTAGGAAGCCAAAAACCAAGAGGCGAAAAAGCTCACGAACGACCCGGTGATGTCAACTGCGTTCTCCGCCGCTCTCCCTCGAAAACAGCGCCATCCCCTCCTCGATTTTTGGTGAGCCGAGCCGTGCGCGCAGCGAGTCCCAACTCGCGGTTCCGAACCGCCGGCGTCCCAGAAGCTCGGCCAGCGGGATCGTCACGAACGCGCGTTCGAACATCCGCGGATGCGGCAAAGTCAGCTCCGGCAGGTCGCGCGTCTCCCCCTCGAACGCCAGTAAATCCAAGTCGAGCGTGCGTGGTCCCCATCGCACCGAACGCGTGCGACCACCCTCGTGTTCGATTTCCATCAACACGCGCAACAGCTCCTCGGGTGACAGCGTCGTCTCTATTCCCGCGGCCAGGTTCAGAAACATCGGTTGATCCAGGAGTCCGACAGGCCGGGTCTCATAAATCGACGAGGTTTCCAGGGCCTCGACACCGCTCCATTCCCGCAATCGCTCGAGTGCCTTGGCCAGGGTCGCGGCGCGATCGCCCAGATTGGCGCCGGCCCCCACGAAGGCCTGCCGCGTGCGCTGCGTGGCGCTCACGACGATCCTGTCGCCGGTTTCCGCTCGCGGCGGATGCGCACGGAGACGCCGGCGAACTCAAAATCCACCGGTGGGCGGGGCTTCGTGATCTCGATTGTCACCGCCAGCAACCGGGGAAATACCCGCAACAATTCACCTGCCACACTCTCGGCCAGAGTCTCGATGAGCTTTTTGTGTGACCCTTCTATTATAGTGCGCACCACCGCCTGCACGGCACAGTAGTCGATCGTTTGATCGAGCCGGTCCGACAAGCCCGCTGGCGCCAAGGTCAGCTCGAGTTCGAGAGTCGCGGAGAAGCGCTGGCTCGTTTCCCGTTCGATCGGAAGCACCCCGTGCCGGGCGATAAAATGCAGCTCTCGCAGGATGAGTTTGTCCATGTTCAACCGGGTGAAAACCTCAGCCCCGCTTTAATCGCGTCGGCCATTCTGACAAAGCGAGCCATTTCGCGGACGTCGTGGACCCGGACCATCTGACAACCTTGCTGAATCCCCCACACCACCGTGGCCGCTCCTCCGTCCAACCGATCGTCAACCGTGGCGTTTAAAACCGCACCCAAGGTCGATTTGCGGGACGTGCCCACCAGGACGGGATATCCGAGCTCGGCGACGCGGTGGAGTTCTCGAATAATCTCCAGATTCTGCGCGACGTTTTTCGCGAAACCGAACCCGGGGTCGATCCAAAGCTGATGGCGCTGAATTCCGGCCTGCTGCGCGATCGCCAGGCTTGTGCGGAGGTCGAGCAACACCTCCGCCCAGAAATCACCGTAATTCCGGTCAACCCGATTGTGCATCACGACCACCGGACAACCCCGGCCGGCCGCGACCTCTGCCATCGCTGAGACCGGTGGGGATGAGATCGCCGTCGCCATTCGAGGCGACGCCACCGCGTTGGCATTCCCGTGGGCGACGGCGCTCCAATGCGCGCGGGCCGCATCCGACAAACCATACGCCAAGCCCCAGACATCATTAATGATGTCCGCCCCTTGTTGGATCGCGGCGTCCGCCACGGCGGCTTTGTAGGTATCGATCGAAATCGGGACCTTCGGGAAAACGCGACGCAGCTCGTGCAACGGCGGCAACACCCGCGCTTTTTCGTCTTCCGCTGAGACGTCGGACGCCCCCGGCCGCGTGGATTCGCCTCCGAGATCCAACACGTCCGCGCCGGCTTCGATCATCTGACCGGCCCGATCCACCACCGCTTGGAGCGACGCGAGTTGTCCGCCGTCGGAAAATGAATCTGGCGTAAGGTTGAGCACCCCCATGATCAGCGTCCGCGGTCCGATCGCGGGGAGCGGTCGCCCATGGGGGCTTTGCCAGGAGTGCATGCGGATGAGTGGAGCCATCCCGGTTTCGCTTTCCACTCAAAACGATCCGGTGCCGCGGAAAGGTCGTGACGTTACCGCGGAGTCCGCGAAGTTTTCGCGCCAGCTATCATGGTGCTCCGCTGCAAATCTTCCGACGGGTGACGACTCCTCCATTCAAGGAATCAATCACGCTCGAGCAGTGGCGCGCCTGGGCCCAGGAGGGTTTCACGCGGCTGCCGGTGGTTCTCACCCGACACGAGGAATCGTTGCCGGAAAATTGGAGCGAGTTCACCTCCGCCCCCGCGACCGTCCTCCTCGAGAGCGCGCAGTCCGGTCGGTACACCTATCTCTGCGATCGACCCGCGCGCATTGTCATGGGCCACGCGACGCTGGCGGAAATCTGGTCGGCAGAGGGTGGCACGCTCCTCGAAACCAAGCTGGGGAAGCCACTCGAAGTCTTGAGCGCCCTTCTGGCGGAAAGGAAGGCGCCTGCGC
This sequence comes from Opitutaceae bacterium, assembly GCA_039928635.1. GTDB lineage: Bacteria > Verrucomicrobiota > Verrucomicrobiia > Opitutales > Opitutaceae > DATAKE01. The sequence continues at coordinate 2,665 of JBDSSU010000132.1, forward strand.
TCGCGGGTGGTCCAGCCATGCAGGGTGGGATCATGGGGATTTTCGGCTACGACCTTGTCCGCACATGGGAACGATTGCCGTTTCGTGCCACCCGTGATCTCCGGTTGCCACTCTACGCGCTGATCGAGACCGGGGAGTTATTTATCTATGATCACGACGAGCGAACGCTGCGCGTCGTGGTTTGGAGCGAGGTAACCGCGAACGCCGAGTTGATCTCGGACCAATTCCGAAGGGCGCAGGCCGCGGTGGCGCGAGCAGGCACCCGGTGGGGGAGCGTCGCTGCTGGGGAGCGCGCGGCATCCCGTGCCGTGGACGCAACCTCGTCTTTCCAGAAGGACGGATCGCCCTCGCGGCCCAGCGATGACGCCGCGACTGCCGGTACGATTTCGCCATCCTTTACGTCTGTGGATTTCCAAAGCGCCGCGCGCCGGGTTCTCGACTACATCGGCGCGGGCGACACCTACCAGGTTAACCTGTCCCGCCGCACCAGTCGCGCGACCGGGCTGCCGCCTGCAGCCATCTATGAGGCGCTCCGGAAACTGAACCCTTCGCCCTACATGGGACTTTTGCGGCTGCCGCAATTTGCGCTGGTGTGCGGTTCGCCCGAGTTGCTGGTGAGTTTGGTCAACGGGGTCGTGCGTTCGCGTCCCATTGCCGGCACGCGTCCACGGGGTGACGCAGCTCTTGCCGATGCGCATTTTTCCGCGGATCTCTTCGCGAGCGAAAAAGAACGCGCGGAGCATCTCATGCTCGTCGACCTCATCCGTAATGACATCGGGCGTGTCGCCGCCTTCGGCAGCGTGAAAGTCCCCGAGTTCATGGTACTCGAGCGGTACTCGCACGTGATGCACCTCGTCTCCCAAGTGGAGGGCCGGCTCGCGGCGGGGAAAACTTGGGTCGACGTGTTTCAATCCATGTTCCCGGGCGGCACGATCACGGGTTGTCCCAAGTTTCGCACCATGGAAATCATCGAAGAGCTCGAGCCTGTGGGCCGCGGTTTCTATACGGGTGCGCTCGGCTGGATCAGTTATGGAGGGGAAATGGAACTCAACATCGTGATCCGATCGATGCTGGTGCAGGATGGGATTGCCCATGTGCAGGCCGGTTCGGGAATTGTCGCCGACTCTAAACCGGACCGGGAACTCGACGAGGCGACGCGCAAGGCGCAGGCTCTGTGGGTCGCTCTGGAAAACGCCGCTGAACGTCATGGCAAACGCTGAAACCTCCGATCGCGCGAGTCCGGCTGCGACCGTGTATTGCAACGGTGAACTCTTGCTGGCGTCTGCCGCGCGACTGCCGATCGACGACGCCGGGGTTCTTTTCGGACTGGGTTTTTTCGAGACCTTTCGAACGAGCGGAGGGCGTCCGCATCACTGGCCTTTCCACCGCGCACGACTGGAGCAGGCGTGCCGCATGGCGGGGATTGAGATTCCGCCGAACTTTCTGGGTCGCGATGATGGCCGCTTGCGCGAGGTGGTCGCCGTGCTCCTTCGCGAGCATGGAGCGAGCGAGGGGGTGTTTCGCTACACCCTGACGGCCGGTCGTGCCTCGGAGGTGACAACGGGGCCGACGTTCACGCGCCCCGGCGAAGTTTTGACGTTCCGTGCCTTTCCCTCGACCGCGCCGCGTGAGGGGATTTCGCTGCGCGTGCTCCAACTCGCGCGCGACAACGGCGAATGGTTGCCCCGGCCGAAAAGCCTGAACTACGCGAATGCCTTCGCGGGGGCGGAGGAATTGCGGCGGCGCACCGACATTGCGAGCGACGAAGGCCTGTTTCTCTCGCGAGAGGAGCGCTGGCTGGTCGAAACCGCGCGGCAGAACATTGCGTGGATGGCGGACGGAAAACTGTGTTATCCCGATCCCACCCTCGGAGCGGTGTCGGGCACGTGTTTATCCTGGGCCCTTCAATGCGGTCTTCCGGTGACGCCTCGCCGGGCGAAGCTCGATGAACTCCGGGCGGCGGAAGCGGTGATCGTGTTGAACGCCGTGCGCGGGGTGACTCCCGTGCGTGAGCTTTGGGATCAGGACGACCGGGTTCGTTTACAGAGGTATTCGTCATGGGAGCATCCCCTCGTGATGGAATTGCAGCAGCGATGGAGTGACGCGCTGCTGGCAACCGCGCGGTCTTAGCCGCATCCATGCATTGAGAAACCACGAATAGACACGAATGGACGCAAAGATCAGAGCGACCGGGAAAAAGTCCGGAGTCATGGCTTCCACTCACCTTTCAGTGAGTGGCTCAGGCGCGCCCGTCTCCAAGTGTTTTTCATTCGTGTCCCTTTGTGTCCATTCGTGGTTCAACTGCATCGTTCCGGCTTAGTTGAAAGCCAAGCGACGATGAACGCAGTCACTTCGCCGGGAAGTTATCAGGAAGCTGTCGGCTACCTGCTCGAGCTGAAAAGCCGCGGTGTCTCGCTCGGGCTCGATCGGATGCGGCGATTCATGGCGGCCCTCGGTAATCCGCAGACTCGGGTTCCAAGCGTTCACATCGCGGGCACGAACGGGAAAGGCTCCGTCGCCGCGATGCTGGAGGCGATTTTCCGCGCGGCCGGCTATCGCACCGGACTCTATACTTCGCCCCACCTCGTGAGGTTGGGCGAACGCATTCAGGTGGATCGCCGCATCCTGAGCGGGACCGAGATCGCCGCCTACGTTTGTGAAATGCGACCGATCGTCGAACAGCGGGTGGGCGAGGGTGGATTGGACGAGCGCCCCAGTTATTTCGAGTTCATGACGGCGATGGCGTTCCTGCATTTCGCGCGGAGCGAGTGCGGCATCCTGATTATCGAGGCTGGGTTGGGCGGCAGACTCGATGCGACGAACGTGATTGTGCCCGAGGTAAGCGTGATCACCTCGATTGGTTTGGATCATTGCGATTTTCTGGGAGACACGCTCGCGGCGATCGCGGGCGAGAAGGCGGGGATCATCAAGTCCGGGGTTCCGGTCGTCATGGGGCACGTTCCGCCCGAGGCGGCGGCGGTGATCCGGCGAGCCGCGGTGAACCGCAACGCCCGCCTGCTTTCGGTGGCGATGGAGTGGGAGGGCGACACCCGCTACCCGTACACCAATTTGGCCGGAGACTATCAGCGGTGGAATGCCGGAGCCGCCACGCTCGCCGCCCGCGTTCTGGCAGCACGGTGGAATCTGACGGATGCATTGATCGAAAGGGCGTTGTTGCACGTCAACTGGCCCGGGCGCTGGCAGCGATTCACGGTGGAGGGGCGGCGGGTGATGCTCGACACTTCCCATAATGCGGAGGGGGCCGCGGTTCTTGATGCCAATCTGGGGCGCCTCGTTGCCGAGACCCGACGCGCTCCCATCGTGATCGCGGGAGTCATGGGAGAAGCGCGTGCCCGTCCGCTCGTCGAAGTCATCTGCCGCCATGCGCAGGAGGTTTATTTTGTCGTTCCGGCCCAACCGCGCGCGTGCAGCTATGAGCAGCTCGTTTCGCAGGTGCCTGCCAGCTATCGCGGTCGCGTGCGACCTGGCAAAGTGGAGGAACTGTTTCCCAAACCGCAGGTTTGCACCGCGGGCGGCACCAACGACACGATCTTGGTCGCGGGATCGCTTTATCTTGCCGGAGAAGTTCTGGCCCGCCTTGAACCCCAGCGCGGGCCGAGCGAGGGTCATCTCCAGGATTTCTAGTCGGGCACGATCGCGCGGATTGGCTGGCGTCAAGGCGAGTTTCCCCTTGCCAACCCCGCTCGCGATCTCTGTTTTCGACCGCTCCCTCCATGCAAAAGACCAAAAAATCCGTCGCCAAGCGCTTCAAGTTGAGTGCCAAGGGCAAACTTATCCGCCGCACGCCTGGTTTCCGGCATCTGCTCGGAGCGAAGAGCACGAAGCAGAAGCGCCGTGCCTCCCGCGACAAGCTGGTGGCCGACGGTCAAGCCAAGCAGCTCAAACGCGCACTCCCGTTCGGCCTCCGCTAAACGAAGTCGCGTTCAACCATAACCTCGCTCGCCCGGGTGAAATCTAAGCCGACCCGGCAGCGCTAACCAAAGGAACAATCCAACATGGCTCGTGCAACCAACGCTCCCGCTGCCAAAAAGCGGCACAAGAAAATCCTGAAATACGCCAAGGGCTATTTCGGTAACAAATCGAAGCTCTTCCGCTACGCGAAAGAAGCTGTCCAGCACGCCTGGCAATACGCCTACATCGCGCGCAGGAAAAAGAAGGGTGATCGCCGCGGTCTCTGGATCGTGCGCCTCAATGCCGCCTGCCGCGCCAATGGCATCACTTACAGCCGCTTTATCGAAGGCCTCGCGGCCGCGAAGATCGGTCTGGACCGGAAGATTCTTTCGGACATCGCGATTCGCGACGAAGTCGCCTTCACCGGCCTCGTCACGCAAGCCCAGGACGCCCTGAAGACCAAAGCGGCCGCGGCGAAGAAGTCGGCCTAAAAGCCGTTCATCGCACCGGCGAGGCACAGCTCGCTTCCAAGGACGGAACCCAATCGGGCGCCGTCCTTTTTTGTTTTTGGACAAAATGAAACGAATGAACCAATCGATGAGGGAGTGTTTTCATTGTCCTGCCAGCCTCTCATGCAGAGACCCAGCGCGAAAAAGGTGCGTGAGCTGGCCCGCTCGATGAACGCAGTGAACCAATCAATCAGAGTTTGTCTCGCGAAGGGCGCGAAGGAGTCGAAGGCGTGCTTCGTTTCCTTCGCGTCCTTCGCGAGACCCATTCTGGCTTTCATGAGCAGCGCCGTGAAGAATCCAGTCGGATTTTCTCCGCGGTCCGAATCGGGGAGTCCAAATGGATTCTTCGCGGCGCTCAGAATGACAGACCAGAGGTCTTAGCCGCATCCGTGCAGTGAGAAACCACGAATAGAGACGAATGGACGCAAATATCAGAGCGACCGGGAAAAAATCCGGAGTCATGGCTTCAACTCACCTTTCAGTGAGTGGCTCAGGCGCGCCCGTCTC
>JBDSSU010000133.1:0-2710 GCA_039928635.1 Opitutaceae bacterium
GAAACCGCTTTTGAAGCAGGCGGGGCTGGAGCGCAGCGACCGGGTTTCGGTCGTGCATGCCTCCGAGGTCATTACGATGGATGACAAACCGTTGATGGCGCTGAAGCGGAAAAAAGATTCTTCGATGCTGCGGGCCATCGATCTCGTGAAGAACCGCGAGGCCAGCGTGGTGGTGAGTTGCGGTAACACCGGTGCGCTCATGGGCGGCGGGACGTTGCGTCTGCGCTTGATGGAAGGGATTGCGCGACCGGCCCTCGCGGCCGTCGTCCCGCGTGAAGGTGGACACTTTATCCTGATTGATGCCGGGGCGAATCCGGACGCAAAACCCGAGCATCTGGTGCACAACGCGATTCTCGGCAGCCATTACTGCCGCGTCATGCTCGGGGTGAAATCGCCGCGGGTGGGATTGATGACGATCGGCACCGAGGAGGGCAAAGGGAACGTCTTGATCATGGAGACGAACGATCTCCTGCGACGGGCGGGCACCATCATCAATTACGCGGGGCCGATCGAAGGTTTCCACGTGTTCGCGGAGCACGTCGATGTTGTGGTCTGCGATGGTTTCGTCGGAAACATCATGTTGAAGAGCTGGGAGTCGCTCGTGAAATTTTTCTCCGGAATCCTGCGCGAAGAGCTTCGGGCCAACCCCATGCGTGGCATGGGCGCTCTTTTCTCGAAAGGCGCCTTTGATGCACTCAAGGAGCGCATCAATCCGGAACGTTATGGAGGCGCTCCCCTCCTCGGGCTCAATGGAAACATTTTAAAGGCCCACGGTTCCTCCACCCGTCACGCGATCAAGAGTGCGATCCACGCCGCCAGCCAGATCATCAAGGCCGACATGAATCATCACATCGAGGCCGACATCGCCCGCGTCAACGACGCGCTCGCTCAACCGGTGGCCCTGTAAGGAGCACCTGCTTCTTCGGCGCCGCTTCTCCTCCCACGCATGGCCCCCCTCTCAACCGTCATTCTTGGCACCGGCACCTACGCGCCCAAACGCGTCATGACGAATGCCGAGCTGAGCTTGATGGTGGATACCTCTGACGAGTGGATCTTTTCCCGCAGCGGAATCAAGGAGCGGCGCATCGCGGCAGAGGATGAGTCGACCTCCATGATGGGCGAAGCGGCGGGACGGCGCGCGTTGGAAGACGCCGGAATCACCGCCGACGAAATCGATCTCATCGTCGTGGCAACCGTCACGCCCGATACCCCGATGCCGGCGGCGGCCTGTCTGATTCAGCATAAACTCGGGGTGTCTTCGCGGGCGGCCTGCTTCGATCTGAACGCCGCGTGTTCCGGTTTCATTTACGCCCTCGACACCGCGTGCGCGATGCTGGGCTCAGGACGCTACAAGAAAGCCCTGGTGATCGGCGTGGAAAAGTTGTCCACGATCGTTGACTGGAAAGACCGGACCACCTGCGTGCTCTTCGGCGATGGGGCCGGCGCGGCGGTGATCGGCCTGTCGGACAAGCCGAATATCGGGCTGCTCGGGACGCGCCTTGGCGCATATGGCGAAAGTGCCGACCTGTTGAATATCCCCGGCAGTGGGAGCAATTCACCTGCTACGGCTGGCTCCATCAACGCGGGCCATCACTTCATCAAGATGAAGGGGAAGGAAGTTTTTAAGATCGCGGTTCGCGGGATGGAAGAGGCGGCGCGGGATATTCTGGAACAACACGCACTCGCCGCTGATCAGATTTCGCTCGTGATCCCTCATCAGGCCAATCTTCGCATCATCGAAGCGATCGCCCAATACCTCGAGCTGCCCATGGACCGTTTCTTTGTGAACGTCGAGCGGTACGGCAACACGTCCGCTGCCTCCATCCCGATCGCCCTCGACGAGGCTCGGCGGAGCGGCCGCATCAAGCCCGGTGACCTCACCCTGCTGGTCGCATTTGGGGCTGGCTTGACCTACGGAAGCGCGTTGATTCGCTGGTAAAAATTTTCCCATGTCACTCTCGTTTGTTCGCGCGGCCCGCGCACTCAGTTTCGTTCTTGTCCTTTGCGGAGTTCTCACCGGAACCGTGCGTGCCGATCTGGTTTGGGAGTCGAAAAATGGGTGGCGCGTTGAAGGCGGTGCCCTTTCCGGTCTCACCGGACCGGACAGCCGAAACGCCTTGGATCTGATGAACAAGGCCCGGCAGGCGGAGGAAGACAAAAGCTACGGCACCGCGATCAAAGCTTACACGAAGGTGGCCAAGCGCTGGCCAAACTCCGTTTACGCTCCCGAGGCCTATTATCGCTCCGGCAGCCTCCACCTCGCACGGCACGAGTACACGAAGGCCTTTGAAGATTACCAGACGGTGCTAGGTCGCTACCCGAACACGAAACGCTTTAACGAAATCGTCGGGGAACAGTATCGGATCGCCTCCGCGCTGCTCGACGGCGCACGCAACCGCTCCTGGGGCTGGTTCCCGGGATTCCGCGCTCGCGAACGCTCCATCGGCTACTTCGAAGCGATCCTGTCGAACGCGCCTTACAGCGACTACGCGCCCCTCTCGTTGATGAATATCGCGCGGGGTCATCAGAAACTCGATAACGCCCCCGAGGCGCTCGATGCGCTGGACCGGATGATCAACACCTATCCGCAAAGCCTGCTGACGCCGGACGCGTATTTGAAGATGGGCGAGACGCACGCCTCCCTCGTCGACGGTGCAGCATATGACCAAGCTTCGACCAAGGAAGCCGTCACCTATTTCACCGACTTCAT
>JBDSSU010000134.1:0-11727 GCA_039928635.1 Opitutaceae bacterium
AGGAATTCCGGCTGCCCTGAGGCCCATCGCCCCGCAGGCGTTCGGCGGAACGGGGCACGCTTCATCCCGACTTTACACGGTCGAACTTGCCGACGTGCGGACGTGTGTTAATCCAACACCATGGTCGTCGTGAAACGGATCTTTTTTGTCTGCCTCGGTTTGTGGCCATCGGTCTTTCTCGCGGCGGAGTTGGGTGTCGGTTCGTCCCGTGCCGAAGTCGTTGCGCAGCTCGGTACCCCGAAATCGAAGCTGAGCGCGGGCGAGCGGGAGATTTTGAGTTATCCCAGTGGCCGCATCGTTCTGGCGGACGGCAAGGTCGTCAGCATCGATTGGAAAGGTCCGCTCCCGTCCCCGGTTCAAGCTCCCGCCGCGCCTGCGATCGCGTCGGCGGTTCCGCCGGTCTCCACGAGGACTCTCCCGCCGGAAAATTCGGCGGCGGCTCCGGTACTCTCGGCGGCGGCTCAGGTAGCGCCACCCGTTTCAGCACCGACAAAGGCCCCGCAAGCCGCGGCAGCGCGAGACGTCTGGTTCACGGACTTCACGGCTGCTCAAGCGGAGGCCGCGGCGACCAACCGGCGGCTGCTCGTGCTTTTTACCGGGACCGATTGGTGCCCGCCCTGCATTGAGTTCGAGGCGAACGTGGCGCACGCGAAGGAGTTTCTCAGCAACGCCCGGCCCGATTTCGTCCTCGTGAAACTCGACTACCCGCGCAACACCCCGCAACCGCCGGCGCTACGCGCGCGCAATGATCAACTCGCCCGGCGCTACGGCATCGCCTCATACCCCTCGCTGCTGGTGATCACGGCGGACGGAGCGAAAAGTTCGCGGGTCGACACGACCCGCAGGCGGAAAGCGGATGGCGTCGTGGATTACTATGTGCAGGCCGTCGACGAGGCGCGACGGCCCAAGGCAAAATCCTCCTTCTGGCCGTGGTGACTTCCGTCGAAGTGACGAGGCCCGAGGAGAACCCGGCCCGGTCAGGAGTCGAAACGTGAATCCCGCCAATCGTTGCGCTCCCTCGCGGTTTTGAGAAAACCACCTACGCTGCGCGGTCGGCTAAATCTTACCCCGGTCCCCTGTGAAAGCTCTGCCAGCATTTGTCACCCTGCTCCTCGTCTGCTGCTCGGCCAGTTTGGCGGCAGCGAGATCGGCGCGACCCGTGCCTGAACTCGAAGCGATCGGAGTTGTGCAATCGGGAGGACTGCAGTTCCCCGATCCTCTGGCGCGGATGTACCCCAATGGCGGCGAGGCTCGCCTGCTCATCACCGTGAGAGCCGATGGCGAACTTACGGAATGGCTGGTCACGGGCTACAGTGCGCCAGCTTTTCGGAGCGAAGCGGTCACGGTGCTGAAGGACTTGAAGTTCATCCCGGCCCGGATGAAGGGAGAAACGATCACGGCGCGCGCGGAGATCGTGGTTCGCTTTGAAGCTCGCGGGATGTTGGTCTCCACCTCCACGTCGATGGAGGCCTTCAATCTGTCGGCGCGGTCCGGATTTGAGCACGACGAGTTTTATCGGGCCTTTCCGGTCAATCGGCTCGACCGCCTTCCCAAGGCGCTGCAGGTCGTCAGCCCGATTTACCCCCAGGAACTCGCGGACAAGGGAGTCGTCGGGAGCGTCACCGTGGATTTCTACATCGACGAAGAAGGCGCGGTTCGAATGCCCTCCGTGCTGGAGCAGGAACCTTTCGCGCTCGCGAACGCCGCGGTAAACGCGATCCGGCAATGGCGTTTCGAATCACCCATGCGGCAGGGAAAACCCGCGCTGGCGCACGCGCAGCAGGTTTTTAATTTTGGCGTCGGAGCCCGGGCGGCGCGGTAGCGGTGGCGGGGCTGCCGTCATTCAAATCAGCGGACGTCAAAGCCACGGCTCAAGCGCTGCCGGGAAAGGGGAGAACCGGTGAACGAGAAGTGATTCGCGAACTTGCAATGATCCGGACCGCAGGATTCGTTCAGGCGTGCGTAGATTTTTCCCTTTCGCCCGGTGGTGGAGTAGCATCGCACTGTTTTTCCTTTCGGTCGAAACGGGGTGGGCGGCCTTCGAACTGCAAAGCGATCAGCTGAGCCCGTTGGGCGATGTGACCATCACGGTCTCGCGCGAATCGCTCGAATCACGAAGTGCCGTCCCGGTTACGACGGCGCGCGCGATCGACGGCCGGATTCTGCTGCGCGTCGATTCGGAGCCCGGGCTTTTCAGCGTGCAGGCCGGAGACCTGACGGCCTCGTTCGTCGCAGGCAGCGGAGAGAGGCTTCAGCTGCTCGTTGGGCGCGACGGGAGAAGTTTGAAGGTCGCGGGCGGACGCGATCAGGAATTGTTCACCGCCTACGAGACGTTTCGCGCCGAATCGCTGGGGAGGCTGGTGATGCCGGTGCGCGCGGCCCTGACGATGAGCCGTGCTCGTGGCAATGAGGAGGTTGAGCGGCTGTCCGATGCCGAGGTCACCGCGGCTCGGGACCATCGGCGTGAGCTGAATGATTTTTCGCTCGAAAAACTTCGCGGCTCGCCCGCGCTGTACGCGGCGTCTTTGCGCTGGGACGGCGATCACCGGCTCGAAGACTTAGCCAGCGCGGTGAAGGAATATGCGCTGAAAAACCCTGGCCTCGAAATTGCGCGATTGCTCGAGCAGAGGATCGAGCGTTTCCGTTCGATCACGCTCGGAGCCGTGGCGCCGGCATTGGCGGGAACCTCGCCGGAAAAGAAGGACATCAGCTTGAATAGCCTGCGCGGCCGCTACGTGCTGGTGGATTTCTGGGCTTCGTGGTGCGAACCCTGTCGGGTGGAGAATCGTAATTACGGGGAATTATATGACCGCTATCACGCTGCGGGCTTGGAGATTCTCGCCGTCTCGCTCGATGAAAAGGACGCGGTATGGAGGGCGGCGATCGCGAAGGATAAGGCGCGGTGGTTGCACGTTTCCGATTTGAAGGGCTGGCAAAGTCCCTTGGCGGCGGCTTACAACGTGACGGCTCTCCCGGGTAGTTTCCTGCTCGATCCTGAGGGGCGCATCATCGCCAAAGATCTTCGGGGCAAACAGCTCGCGGCCCGTGTGGCGAGTTTGTTCCCCTCGGCGAAAAAGCCGTGAGCACGTGACCGACGCCCGCGAGACTCGGCGGCGGACCTTCGTTGGTTGAGTCGGTGTCACGCGCGCGAACACGGTCCCTGTTATCTGCACGTTTTTCCCCTCCCCATGATCCCCACTCGTTTCCCCGCTGTCCTTTGGCTGACGTTCTCGGCCTTCTGCACGGTCTCGCTTTTCGGTCAGTCGTCACCGCTGCCCGCGAAGGAAAATTTCCATCTCTTCCTGCTGGTGGGTCAGTCGAACATGGCGGGCCGGGGCGTGCCTTTCCCCGAGGACAAGGTTCCGGCGGCGCGCGTGCTGATGTTGAACCAGGCCGGCGAATGGGTTCCCGCGGTCGACCCCCTGCATTTCGACAAGCCGGCGGTGATTGGCGTCGGTATCGGTCGGAGCTTCGGGCTCGCCGTCGCCGCCGCGACCCCCGGTGTGACCATCGGATTGATCCCGTGCGCGGTCGGCGGCTCGCCGATTGATGCGTGGAAGCCCGGCGCGTTTTATGCCGAAACGAAAACTCATCCATGGGACGACGCGATGATCCGGGCCAGGCTCGCGCTCCAGTCGGGCACGCTGAAAGGGATTCTCTGGCACCAGGGTGAATCCGATTCGAAACCCGAACTCGCACCGGCCTACGCAGCGAAACTGCTGGATTTGGTGAAGCGGCTGCGCACCGAACTGAATGCGCCGAACGTCCCCTTCATCGCCGGCCAGATGGGCCGCTTCGAAGGTGCACCGTGGGACGAGCACCGGACGCGCGTCGACCAGGCCCAGCGTGAATTGCCGAACAAGGTTCCGCATGTCGCGTACGTGACCGCCGAGGGATTGAAGGATAAGGGAGACAAGATCCATTTCGACACGGCCTCGTTCCGGGAACTCGGCCGGCGCTATGCCGAAGCTTACTTGAAGCTCGGCCGGGAGAAATAATTTCGATTCGATCGGTGATTCCGTCGGAATAAAATTCTTTGAACAGAAGGTAACGGGGGAACGAAGGTCGGAGAGGGAGGGGGTTCTGCGTTACCTTCGTTCACTTCTGCCGAACGGTTCGCGGGTCGTGTGGCCGTTGGGCTCAGTTCACGGTCCGGGAAATGGTCACCGCGCCGGCTCGGATCGAGACCTTGTGTTTTGAAATGCTCATCTTCACCGGGACGTTCTCGGGAATCTTCACCCATCCCGCCTCGTCGATCCGCGCGCGATCGCGCTCAATCATCACATTTCCGAACGGGCTCGAGACCGCCACATGGGTCGCGACGCTCTCGATGACATGCCGGCCTTCCACTTCCGCGACGATCTGATGTCCCCCGCCGCTCGTTTCGAAGCGCTCGCCTCGGGCGCAGGCGGCGAGAGTGAGGAGCGAGGCGGCGAGCAGGCCGCACGAAACCAGAGAGAGATTGTTGGAGCGGGGGGAAACAGGATTTTGGATGGATTGCATGGGGAAAATTCAGACGGGCCGCGCCGGCGGATCCCATTATTCGCTCTTGAGCGCGATGGCCGGGTCGATCTTCGCCGCCCGGCGCGCCGGCAGCCAGCAGGCGAGCACCGCGACGCCCAAGAGAAGTGCGGCCATACTGACGACCGCGAGCGGATCGGCACGGACCACGCGATCGCGGCGTGTTCAGCGCCCGGCAAGGCGGAGAACTTCTCGTGCAGCCGGTCGACAAACGCCCGCTGCGCTTTGGCGTCCGCATAAGTGCCCTTTGGCAAATTCACGTTGCCCACGGTCACCCCGCTGATTTCCCAGCCCGGATCGCGGTGCGTGAAGCGTTGCAGACCGCGAACCATCAGCCCCGCGCCCGCGAGCAACACCAGTGCCAGCGCGACTTCGGCGACGATGAGTGCGTGCTGGATATGATGACGCGCCCGGTCCCCCGTCGCGCCGCGCGAGCCCTGCTTCATCGCTTCACTCGCATTGGTCCGCGACGCCAACCACGCGGGGATCCATCCAAAGGCGAAACCCGAGAGCGTCGCGACCCCGAGCGCAAACCCCAGTACGCGCCAATTCAAACCCATCGCGAGTTCACCGCTTTTATCGACCTGCCGGCTCAGCAGTTCGGTGCCCCAATGTGCCACCACCAGGCTCATCGCGCCGCCGAGAGCCGCGATTAACAAACTCTCCGTCAGCAACTGCCGTAGGATCCGGCCGGGCGGTGCGCCGAGCGCCCCGCGGATCGCCAGTTCGCGCGTGCGCCGCGCGGTGCGCGCAAATTGCAGATTCGCGAGATTCGCACACGCGATCAGCAGGACAAAACCCGCCAGCACCATCGTCAGGATGAATATCGTCCGGCCCCGCGGATCCATCGTGTCCACCATCGGCACGAGCCTCAGTCCGATTCCGGCATTCGCCTCGGGATGGTCGAGCGCCTGCTGCGCCCCCAGCACTTTAATCGCAGCCTGCGCCTGTGCCATCGACACGCCCGGTTTGAGTCGCGCGACCGACTTCAGATAATTTCCGCCCCGATTCTCCCGCTCGGCATCGCTGAACGCGAGTGGCGTCCAGATATTCGAGGCGCCAAACATCGGCCGGTCGCGAAAACCCGGGGGCATCACGCCGACGACGGTGACGGATTCGCCATCGAGCCGGAGGGTGCGGCCGAGGATGTCCGGATCGCCCGCCAAGCGCCGCATCCAGAATCCATGGTCGAGCACCGCGACACGATTATTGCCTGGGCGATCCTCTTCCACCGTAAACACGCGTCCAAGCGCCGGCTGGACTCCGAGCAGCGGGAACATCTCGGCTGACACCTGCAATCCGCCAACCCGTTCGGCCGGCTGGCCCGGTTCCGCGAAGTTAAACTGCCTGCCGTTAAACGCCGCCATCCGCTCGAAAACGGTGTTGCGCGCCTGCTGCTCTAAAAAATTCGCCGGCGCATGCGGCCAGCGCTGGGAGTGCGGTGAGGTGCGGAACACCTGCACGAGATGATCGGCATCGGCAAACGGAAGCTCGCGCATCAAAATCGATTGGAGCGCGGTGAACATGGACGTGTTCACGCCGATGCCGAATCCCAGGGTGAGCACCGCGACGACGGTGAATCCCCAATCCTTGCGCAGTCCGCGCGCGGCGAAGAGCACGTCCTGGGAAAATTGCTCCAGCCACACCCATCCCCGCTGTTCACGGGCGATCTCCTTCACTTGATCGACACCGCCAAACCTGCGCAGGGCCTCATAGCGCGCCTCGGCGGGCGACAACCCGTTCGCCGCATTCTCCTCCGTGCGGCGTTCGAGGTGCAGCCGCATCTCCTCCGCCATGTCGGTCTCGAGTTGCTTCCGCCGGAACAGGGAGGCGAATTTTTCCCAGAGTTTCATCGGAGCGGATTTTTTGAACAGGAGGTAACGGAGGGAACTGAGGTCGGAGGAAGGAGCAGCTCTTCGTTACCTTCGTTCTCTTCTGTGAAACGGTTCGGCGTCTTCATTCTGCTCGCAGCGCCACCATTGGATCCACCTTCGCTGCCCGCCGTGCCGGCAGCCAGCAGGCGAACGCCCCCGACAGCAGCAGTATTCCCGTCACCGCCAAGTACACGCCGGGCTCGTAGCTGGCGGTCTCGAAGAGCAGGGTTTGGAGGAAGCGCGTGGCCGCGATTGCCACGGCGGTCCCGATCAGCACGCCCAGTGTGACGGTTGCCATGCCGCGTTTCAGCACCAGCCGGTAGAGATTGGCCGACGGCGCACCCAACGCCAGCCGCACGCCAAATTCCCTTGTGCGCGCACCGACTGAATACGCCATCACCGAACCGAGACCGATGACAGCCAAGGTCAGCGCGATCACCGCCAATCCCCGCAAAATCACTAACGTCAGCCTCTCTGCGTGCAGAGAGCCTTCGGCGCGTTCATGGAGCGATGCGACATAGTTCGTGATTAGCATCGGGTCGAAATCGTAGATCGTCCGGCGAACCATACCCTTGAAAGCCGGTCCCGATTCGTGATCGAGCCGCAGGATCAGCGCGCTCACGGCGGTCGGAGCCCCCGAATCCGGCAGGTAGAAACGCATGCCCGCGGCGTCGCGCACCGTCTCCCTCACGTCGCGCACCACCCCGACGACTTGAAATTGGCGCTCACGGTAGCCGCGGAACTTGAACGATTGCCCGATCGGATCCTCATCTCCAAAGCGGAATCGCGCGAGCGTCTCGTTGATCACGGCCTCCTGCTCTCCGCTGCGATCGGAAAACCAACGTCCCCGCTTCAACTTCATGCCAGCCGTTTCGGCGTAGGCAGCGGACAAAAAACTCACCGCCACCGACTGATACTTGCCGTCCTTCATCTCGAAGTTTGGGGCCGGCGCATGATATCCTCCGACCAGCAGGGCGTCCTCGCCAAAAGCCGCACTCTTCACTCCCGGGATTGCGGCCACTCTTTCCCTCAACCGCTCAAAATATTGGAGTCTCGCCGCTGGCTTGGGCTCAAAACCGGGCGGAAACACCAGCTCTACTTTCACTTTTCCGGTCGGATCGAAACCCAGATCCACCGCTTGCAGCCGCTGTACTGTTCGCATCATCAACCCGGTTCCGACCAGGAGGATGACGGCGAGCGCTGCTTGGATCGCCACGAACGCGCTGCGCAAGCGCCCTCTGTGGCGATTGTCGCCCGTGCTGGCTCCGCCTGCCTTGAGGCCGCCAACAAGGTCCGCTTTCGAGATCTGTAAGATCGGCAACAGCGCAATGGCAAGGGCCGTGACGAGGCAAAGCCCGGTGACACTTCCCGCGATCACCCAGTCGGCGAAGAAATCAGAGGAGGTGACCGGATCGCCATAGACCAACGCGAACAGCGGATGAAACCACCAGCGCGCGACCAGCAGCACGATGCCACCGGACGCAGTCGTCAATACGGCGCCATCGATAAGAAAAAGCCGCGCGATGCGTGCGCGTCCACATCCCACGGCGAGCCGGATGCTGAGCTCGCGCATGCGACCCAGCACGCGCACGAGCATCAAGTTCATCGCGTTCAGGCAAGAGATCGCGAAGAGGAACACGCCGGCGGCAAATATCACCCACCACATCGCCCCCCCCGGTCTCGTTGATCGGCGTGATTTTGGGCGCACGATCAGGGATGTGCGACAGTTCGGGCGGAAGCGTGGGGAACTGCACCCCCGCAAGCGCTGCGCGCGCGGTTTCCGGTGATACTCCCGCCTGCAGCCGGCCAACCACATGAATTCCAGGTCCCGTTCTGTTCTGCGGACCAATCGAGAAAAAGAGCGGACGGTAGACGTCGCCTTGAAAGCGAAAAGGGATCAATTGCCCCGCGTGCAACACGCCCACGATTTTGCACGGCCGCTGGTCGACGAGGATCTCGCGACCGAGAACCAAGGCGTCGGCATTGAGACGGTTCCGCCAGAAGGAATCGGTGACTATAACCACATTGTCCGATCTCTCCTGATATTCCTCCGGCGAAAATCCCCGGCCGAGGGCCGTTACAATTCCGAGGGTTCGGAAGCCGTCGGCCGAGATCGCGACGTGATTGGCCGGAGCGGGGTCGCCATCGACGACAACGTTGGCCATGCGGCCCTCGATGGCCGCATACGACGAGAAGACATTCGTCTGCTCCTGATAGGCGAGCAATTGCACCCCGGAGAGATCGAGGCCGAAGGGAGTCCACGTGTCCGTCCACCCAATCGCCATCAACTCCGAAGAGTTCGGATAAGGCGGCCTTCCGAAAAGAGGCTCGGCGGTGAAGCTAAACACGGCGGTCGCGGCTCCGATGCCCAACGTCAGCGTAGCGACCATTGCGGCAGTGAAACTTGGCGCGCGATTTAATGACCTCAGGGAAAACCAAACGTCGGCAATAAATTGTTCCAGCCCCATCCCCCCGCGCAGATCACGGCACCGCTCCTTCAACTGGTCCACGCCGCCGAACTTCCGGAGCGCCGCGTAACGCGCGTTTTCCCGCGACATCCCCTCCGCCACATTCTCCTCGGTGCGCCGCTCCAGGTGCAGCCGCATCTCCTCGGCCATGTCGGCGTCGAGTTTCCGGCGGCGGAACAGCGCGGTGAGTTTGGACTGAAGGCTCATGAGTAAAGACCGTTTTTCACAGGAGTTCGCAGAGAGCGCAGAGGAACAGGCCTGAGCAGCTCCGTGGCATTTCTCTGCGCTCTCTGTGTCCTCCTGTAAATGATCCGAATTTTTTCATTCGCTGCGCAGCGCGATCATCGGATCCACTTTCGTCGCGCGGCGGGCGGGCAGCCACGCCGCGACCAGTGCGACCGCGAGCAGCACGACGATTACGGCGGTGAACGTCAGCGGGTCCGCCGGCGCCACGCCATAAAGAAGTTTGGCGGTGAACTGCGCGCCGGCCAGCGCGAGGGCCACGCCGGCCAGCAACCCGAACCCGGCAAGCTTCATGCCTTCCCCGACCACGAGCGCAAGGACATCACCCGCCCGTGCGCCGAGTGCCATTCGCACCCCGATTTCCCGGGTGCGTTGCGCCACTCCGTAGGACAACAGTCCGTAAAGTCCGAGCCCGGCGAGGATCAGGGCCAGCGCGCCGAAGAAGCCGGCGAGCTGCGCGAGTTGGCGATCGGTTTTGAGATTATCGCTGATCACGTTCTCCATCGTCCGCAGTTCTCCCACCCACACGCTGGGATCGATCCGGTGGATGGCGGCAGCGAGGCTCACCGCCACGGCCGCCGGCCTGACGGCGGTGCGGACTTCGAACGACGCCTGCACCGCGCGTTTCTCACCGTAAAACCCCAGGTTGGGCAGATAGAGATCGACCACCGTTTGATTGCGCAGGCCGAAATACTTCGTGTCCTTTGCCACCCCGACGATTTCCAGTGGCTCGGGCAGGAGAATATGGAAGCCGATGGGATTGGTTTCGCCAAAGTATCGTCGGGCGAGAGATTCGCCGATGACGACGACGGGGGGGCGATCGTGGACGGGAGCTTCCCGGGTCGGAAAGCGAATCTCCGTGAGCGCCGGCCCCCGTCCGCGCAGCAGCGGAATGCCGAGGGTCTCGAAGAAGTTGGGCCCGACTGTCATTATCTTCGCGTTCATGCGTTCGCCCGGTCGCGGCGTGTAGCCCTCGACGCCGAAGCCCATCGCCGTGCCGCCCCCACTCAGCAGGCCGGCCATCGACATCGTGGCGCTGCGGACCCCGGGCAACGCCTCAACACCGGCCAGCACCTCCTTAAACAGATTGGCGCGCCGGTTAGCATCATAGTCCTTGCTGTAGCGCACGGAGAACAGCAGCACGTTCTCACGCGTAAAACCGGTGTCGACGTTCCGGAGATTCTGGAGCGACCGGATGAAGAGACCCGCGCCCGCGACGAGCCAGACCGAGAGCGCAAGTTGCGTGATGACGAGCATGGAATTGAGGCCGCGGCGCGACCGACCGGCGAGGCTACCGGCCTGATTCTTCAAAGCCGTCTGCAGATCGAGTCGGCTGAAACGCAAGGCTGGCATCAGTCCGCAAAGCACTCCCACCACAGTCGTGATGAGCAGCGTGAACCCGAGGATGCGCGCGTCCGGATGGAGATCGAGCGAGCGGTCTCCCGCTAGCAGGTAGAGGGCGAGCCACTGCGTGCCCCCATGCGCGAGCAACAGGCCGATTAGTCCGCCAGCCAGTGCGAGCATCGTGCTCTCCGCCAAAAGCTGTCGCAACAGCCGGCCGCGCCCGGCGCCCAAAGCCAAACGCACGGCAAACTCGCGCTGGCGCGTCGCCCCCCGCGCGAGCAGCAAGCCAGCCACATTTGCGCTCGCGATGAGCAGGACGAGGGCCGCGATGATCATCAGGATGTAGAGCGGATGCAAAGGCGCCTGTCTGATCGCGAGCCCGCTTTCCCCCGAACGCGCCGGGCGAAAATCGATGCGATCCAAAAACGCCTGACTCCCGTTTTGCCTCGGGTTCGCGCTCGGTCGCTGGCCGGAAGACAGACCGGCCTCCACCTGCTGACGCCAGAGGAGATTCAGTTCAGCGCGCGCGGTTTCAAGAGGGATATCAGGCTGCAAGCGCGCCACGAGCCGCAGGCCCGAGTCGCCGATGCGCGACTCCAAACCCAGGCGAGGGACCATCTGCATTGGGAACCAAAGCTTGATTGCCGCCAATGGATCCAGCCCGACAAAGGCTTTCCCCGCGACACCGACAATGGTGAAAGGGGTTTCGTCCAGCAGGACGGTTTTGCCCACCACCGTCGGATCGCCGCCAAAACGTTGCTGCCAGAACGGATGGCTCAGGACGACCACGGCCTGCGGATCTCCCGGCGTGTCGTCGGTCAATGTCAGCGTGCGCCCCAGTGTCGCAGACGCGCCCATCACTGAAAAAAAATTACCGGTGGCTTCGGTGGCGAGGACCGGCTCGGTTTCCCCGCCCGCGTTGCCATTGGCGACAAACGAATGTCCATTCCCCGGGGTGGTGGCGGCGAGGCCGGCGAGGGATCGAGCGCTTTCGCTCATCGCCAGATAGGTCGGATAATTGAAACCGAGAGGTGCGCGTCGACCGTCGGACCGCAGCACTTCGACGAAGACGAGCCGATCCGGATCGCGCACGGGCAGTCCCCGGAGCACGAGCGCCTGAATAGCCGTGAACACGGCTGTATTTGCGCCGACTCCCAGTGCAAGGATGAGAATGACTACGGCCGAAAAGCGGGGAGACTTCGATATTTGCCGCACGGCATTGCGAAAATCCTGGGTCAACTGTTCAAGCCATCGCCACCCACGCTGTTCACGCGCGA
>JBDSSU010000135.1:0-3379 GCA_039928635.1 Opitutaceae bacterium
GAAGTGGAAACGATGAAGACCGTGCGCGACCTGCTGGCGAAGCTCAAGGGTTCGCAGGAGGAGGGAACCAGCCTGCTCGACAACACGACGGTTTTCCTCGGGAGCAACCTCGGCGACGGCAGCAGCCATTCCACGCAAAACCTTCCCGTCTTTCTCGCCGGTGGCGGCTTCAAGCACGGCCAGCATCTCCCCTTCGATCCGAAAAACCCGCCGCCGTTGTGCAATCTTTACGTGAGCATGCTCCAACGCCTGGGCATCGAAGCGGACAAGTTCGGAACGAGCACTGGGACGCTGACGGGATTGGAATTCAGCGGGGGGTGACGGGATTAACCGGGCGGAGCGTAGCGCGTTAGAGTGTCGCAGCCGAGGAGCGACTAACCCCACAATCCTGCGAGCTTTTCCTTCTCCGGAAAGACGAGCGGGAATTTTTTGCTGAGCGGATGCTCGGCGATGCCGGCGTATCGCCGGAGTGCCTCGTGAATGTGCTCGGGGCGCACCTTGATGCCGGCGTCCTTGTCGCACGCGAGCGTCTGCGGATTGAGCGGGACGTGGAATTGCTTCTCATCGGTCGCGCCGATGACGCGGTTGCCCTTGATGCCGGGGCCGAGAAACATCACCGAACCGACTGACCAGTGGTCTTTGCCATTGCCCTGGTTGTAAGTCGGAGTGCGGCCCATCTCGCTTTGCATGACGATGACGAGCTTGTCCCGGATTTTCAACTCCTCGGCACGGCGGAGGACGTAGGCGATGCCTTCGAGAAACTCGGGGAGGAGTTTCATCTGATCGGTGTCGTTGTTCGCGTGGCTGTCGAATTGGCCAATGCTGAGATTCGCGGAGACACACACGCCGGCCTTGAACGAGGCGAGCGCGATTTCGGCCTGCTGGCCGAGGCGCTCCTTTGGCATCGAAGCGGGGATGAAAGGAGTGATGCGCTGCATCGCCTTCGAGTTCACCTGCGCGGCGTAGAGCATGTTCTCGGCGCGCTCCTGCCGCGGGAGCATGGGCAATGTCGCACGCGCTTCGCGTTGATCGCGCAGCGCCTGCTCGATGCGCGCGAGGGCGAAGTCGTCATGATAGGGCGAGCGTGCGTTGCCCTCGATGCCGTCGGCATTCGCGATTTGCCGCAGTGACTGAATGTAGGGCACGCGCGACATCGCGACGATGTTGCCGGTGTTGGAGTAATTGCCGAAGGTGAGGAAGGAGAGCGGACACGTCGGCCCTTTGCACGCGGCGACGAGCGCGGCGAAGGTGGGATACGCGAGGCTGTCGAGTTTGCCGGTGGCCATGTAGCGCGCGCCGGGCGAATGGTTGTTCACCGAGTAGTCCAGGCCGTTGAGCGTGAGCAATTCGCTGCCGAACTCGCTGAAGAACTCTTCATTGCTCATGCCGCCGGTCTTGTGTTTGCCGGTCGGTGCAAACTTGTGCGCGCCCTTGGTGAGGATGTCGCCTTCCTTGTAGAGCCGGTTGATTTCGTTGATGCCCTTGGGGTCCATCAGATACGTCGTGTCCCAGCCGCCCGACGCATTGAAGACGAGGTAGAACGGCCCGGCGTAAGGCGGTTCCTCCTTCGCCGCCGCGCGCAGGATCGATGTGATGCCGCCGGGGCAGGCGAAGCCCAGGCCGACCAGGCCGCAGAGTTTCAGAAAGTCGCGTCTCGTATCATTCATAAAGAAACTCGTGTTGTCGGAGGAGATAAGTCACCACGCCACGCCACGCGCGCACGGTGTATTTTGGATCGGGGACGGGAGCGAGCAGACCTTGGCGGCAGTTGTAACGTTCCTCCTTGTCCAAGTTCTTTTGTTCAGCGGCGTCGCTGACGATGCCGGCGAAAAGCTGGAATGTGCGCGCCACCTCCGGCGAGTCCGATGTGTCGTAGCGGCCGAGCATGCGCTCGTGGAGATGCACGATCGCACTGCGGATTTTCGCGTCCGCCTCGGGCGAATCGCCGGGAAGAATGTCCGGCTCGATGTTCGGAAAAAGTTTCCGCTCGGCGGGCGGGCGGCTGAAGTCGAGCGCGGTTTGCTTGCACGCGACGTCGTTCGAGAGCATGCGCTGGATCGCACCCATCGCGCCGCTCGGATCCGTGGCGCGCTCGGTCACTTCCTTCGAGTCAATGCCGCCGTAGAGCATGCTCAGGCCGCCGTCCGAATGTTTCAAGCGGCCCCAGCCCTTGCCAAAAATGGCGGTCAGTTTGCGCTCGACCTGTTCGGGCGCGAGCATCCGCACGATACCGATGTCGTCGAGTTCCGCGCGTCGTTCCGGCTTCGCCGCCGCGGTCGCGACTCCGTCGGCGCGGTAAAAGTCGGACGCGGACCAATCTTTGATCACGCTCTTAAAATTGAAACCAGTCTGCGCGAAACGAGCGGCGATCGCCTCGGTCTGTTTCCGCTGCACCTGATACGCGCGGTGCTTCGCGGCATAGAGCGGGTTCTCGAGATCCTTCGGCGGCAGGAGCACCTTGCGGCCCGTCAGAATGTAATAGGCATGCTCGACCATCGCGACGGCGAAACGCGGATCCGTCGCCGTGCGTTCGCCGAGCCATTGCAGCGACCGCCAGCGTTCCTCCGCGGGCAGATTCTCGCCCTCAAAACCCGCGCCGAACATATCGGTGAACCATCCTTCCTTGCGCCGGCCATACACGCCTTGGTCGGCGAACTTCCAATAGTCCTGGAACAGGCCCGCGACGGGATCGAGAGTCTTGTGGCACACGACGCACTCGCTGGCCTCCATCGTCGGCACCTTGTATTTCGCAGTGACGGCCGCGGCGTCCGAAACGCGCGCCGCGAGTTCCAGCACATCCACGCCGAGGAAGTGCTGGTAATACATCCGCGCGCGCAGCCGATTGCGGTTCGTCTCCGTCGTCGGATAGCGGCACAAATATTGGAAAGTGCTCAGCAGGCCCGCGTGCGGATAGAAGCCGCTCGCCGACTCCTGATCCTGCTGTTTCGCGCGGCCCTTCAGCGCGTGCAGCTTTACCGGGATGTATTCAAAAGGGTCGTCTGTGTTTTTGAACTGCGCCTTGATTTCATCGAAGATGCCGTAGCCGCGCGCGCCGTACGGCGAGATCATGATGTAGTCCGCCGTGACGATTTCGGTGAAGGGCTTCCCGGTGCGGACGACGTGCTTGATGAGCTCGAGCGGTTCGGCGTGCAGTGCCTTGCGATAATCGTCGGCCATCTTGTAGCCCGCTTTCCTGCGGGCGCTCTCGTCCGGAATGTCCTTGAACTCCCATTTTTGATACCAGTGCCGCTGCGGGAAATGGTCATACGATAGGAACGTCTGATCCGCATTCCCGTCCGCACCGAGCGTGAGGAAGATGTCGTTGAACGCCTCGCACAGCCGATCGTAGAAGGCGTCCTCGTTCATCACCGCATCGAGG
>JBDSSU010000136.1:0-3348 GCA_039928635.1 Opitutaceae bacterium
TTTTGCAACGAAGCGGAAGCAAGCTCCGGAATATCTTTCCCCATGGGACTAAAAACCGTGGCAACAGAATCGCTTCCGCGAGATTCAAAAGCGGTCAGTGCGGAGGCGTTGGCGGAGCTGAAAAAGCTCAGCAGCCAAAAAGTGCGGGAGGGGATGTCGCGCTTCGGCTTGCCGTCCAAGAAGGCGTGGGGCGTTTCGGTGGGCACGATCCAGCAGCTTGCGAAAAAACTCGGTCGGTCGCAGGCCGTCGCGGAGTTGCTCTGGAAAAGCGACGTCTACGAAGCACGCCTGCTCGCGGCGTTGGTGGGTGAACCGGAAAAACTGACGGTCTCCGGCATGGACCGTTGGTGCGGTGACTTTGATAACTGGGGGGTGGTCGACACGGTGTGCTTCAAACTTTTCGATCAATCTTCGCTCGCATGGAAACGGGTCGAACCGTGGGCGAGACAGGAAGGAGAGTTTCAGCGGCGTGCGGGCTTTGTGATGTTCGCCTGCCTCGCGGCGCACGCGGACGACGCTGAGGACGCGGATTTCCTGCGGTTTCTGCCGTTGATCGAGTGGGGTGCAACGGACGACCGCAATTTCGTGAAGAAAGGCGTGAGTTGGGCGCTCCGGATGTTGGGTCGGAAAAGTCCCGCTGTGCGCAAAGCGGCTCTGGCCACGGCAAGAAAACTGGCAGAGTCGGAAAACGCGGCAGCGCGGTGGGTGGGAAGGGATGCTTTGCGTGGGATGAAAAAATAATGTCGTGAGGCTCATGAGTCTCGCCGTGGAAACTGGCAGACGTTAATCCGGTCGATTCTTCTCCGATGAACCGGTTCCTTTTTTTCTGCGCCATGGCGCTCGCCGTCAGCACCAGGGTGATCGCGGCGGCCGACAATCTGCGTCTCGAAGGCTTCGCCTATCCATTTCCGGTGCAAACGTTCCGGTTCTCGAGTCAGCGTCAGGATTTGGAGATGGCGTACATGGATGTCGCTCCGGCTGCCGGCAACGCGAGCAATGGCGCGGCGACCGTCGTGCTGCTCCACGGCAAAAACTTTGGGGGTGCCTACTGGGAAGAAACCGCGCGGGCGTTGAATCAGGCGGGCTATCGGGTCATCATTCCCGATCAGATCGGTTTCGGGAAATCATCGAAGCCGGAGTCGTATCAATTCACGTTTCATCAGCTGGCGACCAACACCCATGAGCTTCTCCGCCGTCTGAATGTCCGGGAGGCGCACATCCTGGGGCACTCGATGGGAGGCATGGTCGCCGCTCGCTACGCCTTGCTTTTCCCCGCCGAGACTCGGTCGCTCACGCTGGTGAATCCCCTTGGATTGGAAGACTGGCAGGCGGAGGGAGTGCCTTACGCGACGGTCGACAAGTCCTATCAACGCGAAATCGAACAGACGCCGGAAAAAATCCGGGCTTACCAGGAGAAATTTTATTACGACGGAAAGTGGAAACCGGAATACGACCGCTGGGTGGAGATGCTGACGTTATTCCTGCGGAGCCCGAATTACAGTCGCATGGCGTGGAACCAGGCGCTCACGTCCGAAATGATTTTCACGCAGCCGGTGCTGCATGAGTTCGGCCGGCTGAAATTGCCCGTGCTGCTGATCATTGGACAACGCGACCGCACGGCTCCGGGCCGAGACGCGGCGCCACCCGAAGTTCAAGCCAAGCTCGGAAACTATCCTGCGCTCGGCCGGAAGTCCGCCGCCGCCATCGCCGGGGCCCAGCTGGTGGAGTTGGACGGCCTCGGACACCTGCCGCAGATCGAAGCCTTCCCGCGCTTCATCGCACCGCTGCGTGCATTCCTGGATGCAGCTTCCAACGACGCCCCAGACAAGCCGCGGGGAGATTGAACAGGTCGCGTTCGCATCTCATCCGCGAGAAGTGGCGGGAATTCGAAGCGTTGATCGGGTGACTGGGTCGCGCTGCGAGTTTTCCTCTGTGCGCCTCTCATGATTTGCCGGCTTGCTCGCCGTACTCCCACTCGTACGGCACGCCGGTTTCGCCGAGGATGAATCTTACAAGGTCGGCGAAACCCGCCTCCGCACGAACGTCGTTCGACAGAAGCACCACGGCGGGTTGGCCAGCGGCGATGCAAACGAGGTTTCCCGCAACACCCCGCGCCCGGATTCGATCCTTCCCCGGTTGGGCGTCGGAGAGGGGTGGTTTCAAACTCTGCTCAGTTGCCGTGGAATTTGGACGCTACTTTTTTCCACCGAGCCGTGTCGCCTCTGAGAGATGGTTGGCGGCTTCGGCAGCCTGGCCGGTCGCTTGCAAGGCTTGAGCCAGATAGGAATGCGCTTCAACGAAGCCCGGAGCGAGCTTCAGCGCGGCGCGATAACGCTCAATGGCTTCCCCCAAGCGGCCGTTGAGTGCGAAGGTGCGACCGAGCGCGAACTGGATGTCCGCGCGATGGGGCGCAAGCCGGGCGGCGCGGTCCAGGTGCGGCAGCGCTTCGCTGGCAAGTCCGGAAAGTGCGAGCCCGATTCCCCAATTGTATTCGGCCTCGGTGTAATTTGGCCGCAGTCGGGCCGCGCTGGCGAAGTGAGTCAGGGCTTCGGCGGTTTGTTCGCGCTGCGCGAGCGTGAGCCCAAGATTGAGATGCGCTTCTGGATACTCCGCTTTCAGCTTTAATGCGGCGCGAAATTGAACTTCTGCTTCGGACAGCCGCCCCAGTTGCAGGAACGCGAGCCCGAGATTGTTGTAGGCGTAAACGTATTCGGGTCGGATCTGCTTGGCGCGGAGGAAGTGGGGGAGGGCGAGCGCGGCGTTGCGCCGGTTCAGCAAAGCAAAGCCAAGGTTGTTCTCGGCTTCGGGGGAGTCCGGTCGAAGGCGGATCGCAGCCTCTAGGTGGGAAATCCCCTCATCGACCCGGCCGGCGTTGACCAGCGCGTTCCCGAGATTGTTCTGCGCCATCCACGCAGCGGGGTTTTTCGCGAGCGTCGATTGGTAGAGCGTGATCGAATCGCGGTAGGTCGCGCTCTGACGCCACGTCATCACACCCAGGAGGGCCAGCAATGCGAGTTTCGCGGTCCACGCGGCCGAGGACCGCCAGCGGGAAAAAGCGCGAGTGAGACCCGCGCCGGCGAGCGCGAAGATTCCGAGGCTGGCGAGATATTGGAAATGGTCCGCGACGAACGAGAACACGAAAGGAAAAACGTTCACGAAACCGAGCGCCGGGAAAAGGGAGCCGGCAAACAGGAGCCCGGCGGCGATGGGTCCGCGGTGCTGCCGCCAGCGCCAACCGGCCAGGGCGAGCAGCAGAATTCCCAGCGGGAAGAGGTACTGCCACCACACGGCGGAATCGATCACCCAACGCGGATAAACAAATATCAGATCGACGGGATAAATAAGTTT
>JBDSSU010000137.1:0-25003 GCA_039928635.1 Opitutaceae bacterium
GCCAGGTTTCCGGGAAAATATCCATCCCATGCTTAATTACAATCAATTAATAATCAATTAGATGAGATTTATTCAGGATCGACTAGCTTAGCGGAACGTGCAGTAAAAGTGATCCTCAGTGGGCAAAAGCGGGAGGATTTCCGACGGCATTGCAGTTGGGAAAAGGGCTAAGGATTTTCTCCCACAAAACGGGTCAGGGGCCGCCAGAAGACCCAAGGGAGCGTCCTTCGCACTTGCCTTCGAGGTGAACCGGCCATCATCACGATCGCCCCCTCGCTCAGTCACCCCGCCTGGTTTCTTTGTCATGCAATCCCGCTTCTTTTCCCGCGCAGTTCGGTTTTCGGCCCGGCTTTCCGTCGTGCTTTCGTGTGTGGTCCTCGGGTCCGTGCTTCACGCCGCTGAATCGGCGCCACTCAAACGTTATCTCTACCTGGGTTTCCCGGATGGCTCGCAGGCCCCCGTGGCGCCGCACGCCCCGGGTATCGCGGTGTATGATATCGACGACGGGCATAAACTGGTTCGCTTCATTCCGGTGCCGGAGTTCATCCAGGGTGGCGGCAACGGCGTGAATGCACGCCCCCTCGGACTGCGTGGCCTTTGTGTGAGCCTCGCCAACCACGCCGCGTACTACACCGCGGAAAATGGGCTTGTTGGCTGCTTAGACTTGGAAACGGAAAAAGTGGTCTGGGAGAAACATCTTCCCGAAGGCGCCGACCGCGCCGATGTCACCCTCGATGGAAAAAAGCTCTACGTGCCCACCGGCTACTGGGATCGCGGTGTCGGCGGCGGCATGCTCGTGGTGGATGCGTTGAACGGCAACGTGCTGAAGCGGCTCGGCGGGCTCGGGCCCGGCTCGCACAATTCATTCGTGACCCTCGACGGAAAACATGTGCTGGTGGCTGGGATCGAGTGGATCGCGATGTTCCGCACATCGGACGACGCGAAGGTCATGTACCTCGACGGTATCGGCGACGGCGGGATGTTTCCGTTCACCATCGATAGCAAATTGGAGAAAGCCTACATCAGTCGCTACCGCCACGTCGGCGTCGATATCGTCAGCCTCAAAACCGGGGCGAAGGTTCACACGTTTCAAGACGGGATGCCGCCGATTCCCCGGCGGACGCACGGGGCGGCGCTCACCCCGGACGAAAAGGAATTGTGGTTGAGCGATCAGTCAGGACAGCGGCTCCTCGTGATGGACAACACGGTCTTTCCGCCGGTGTTGAAACAGGAAATCAAATTGATCCGCGATGGGCATGGCTGGGTGCTCTTCAGCATGGATGGGCGCTTCGCCTGGACCCACACCGAGGAAGTTTTCGATGCGCACACGAAGAAACTCGTCGCCACGTTGAAGGATGAAAATGGACAGCCGATGACGGGCTCAAAATATTTTGAAGTTCATTTCCGGGGAAAGAAAGTCGTGGCAGTCGGCAACCAGTTTGCCCTCGGCCGGGCGGCCCTTCCGGCCAGTGCGGAATGAGCCGCGGTGGGTGGGTGATCGGAGCGATCGCGCTGTTCGGGAGCGGATGCCGCTCCACCGAGTCGCCCCCACGACCCGTCGCGACGATCGCCGCGGCCGCCCCGGCGGAACTTCGCCGCGTCGATGTCGCGGACGAACTTCCGACCGACGCCGAATTCTGGCGCATGAGCCGTGAGCCGGAAATCGTGAAGGCCGGCCAGGTTGCCTTCAGCGCATCGTCGTGTCGAACCTGCCACGGCTTCACGCTCACTGGCGGCGCGGCCCCGAACCTAATCGATCAACGCTGGCTGCACGGCGGCACTCCTCGCGAGGTGTACGGCACAATCACCCGCGGCGTCCCCAGCAAAGGGATGCCGACGTGGGGTCCCGTGCTGGGGCCGAAGGCAATCGCGCAGCTGGTGGCGTATATCTTCAGCCACCATCGCGAAGGAGAGCCGACCGAGGCCCAAGCCTCGTTCACTCCATTCACGCCGAGCTACGATCTGCCTTGAGCGAAGCAGCCCAAAAAGGGTCAGGCGGGGGTCGGGCCGTAACGTGCAACGCAGTGGATGTTCGCGCGGGCGGAATCGACAACGCGTACGTTTCAGGTTTCAGCCTGACGTCCCCTGGCGCGCTTTCGGATCGACTGAGCAAGTTTGAGCCTCTGCGGTTCGCCCATGGGCCAGAACGGGAACCCTCGATCTGCGATGACGAGGGTATTCGTGTGGCGGACCCGAGCGAGCAGTTGAAGCAACGCCGGATTGAGAATTCCCGTTTTGAGCATGACCGTGGTCGAAAAAAACGAGGGGGCTTGACCCGGCGCGAGCGACTTCGTTGCAGGCGGTGGAGCCCGGAAGGAATCAAAGCCCCTTTTTGACGAACGTTACGGTGGCATCGTTCTCGCCGACTTTTACCACCTGCTCGATTTTCGTGTCCTTGCCAATGTAGTCCACTGTCGCGGAAGCCAGAAGGGGGAGATATTTACGAAGATCCTTGCTCTCGTCCTCACTCTTCACGCTGACGCTCCAGATTTCCGCGGGAGGCTTCCCCTCGACGATGGCTTTGTTTTCATGAGCGGAGATGCGGAGATATTTTTCGTAGATACTCACCGGCGTGATGACGTCACGGTATCCGATCATCTCGGTCCGGGGGGGCTCGTAGACCGGGACAGTGCGGGAACTCACAACGCCTTTGGCATCGCGGACGGACACTTGTTCGTAGCGAACTCCGCCGCCCACTTGGGCGTAAATTGGCACGGAGGTAACCTCCATGCGGACACGCGGTGCTTCGATTCCGAAGTCCACGTCCACGACCATGTCGGCCTGATCTGGATTGGGCGCCTCGTAGAGGCCGCGGCCGGACAAAGCAGTCTTGATGAACTCCGTCGCCTCCTGCATTCGCAGTGAATCGGCTTCGCCGGGAGGTGCTTTTGTTTTCAGCTTGTAGGAGACGACTTCCTTGGGGGAAGGCTGGCTGATGGCGTCGACCTTAATCTCGTGACGGGTGGCGCAGCCGTTTGAGAGGAGAACAACTGCCCCGATCAAACACGCCCCAAACGCCCGGGACTGAGTGCGGCGCTTCATGTCTGCTCAAAGTTGCCGGGAAGGAGGTAAGAAGGGCGAGCTACGTTGCGAATTTAGAAATCACGGACCGGGCTTGGCGTTAACGCTCGACCGAGGAGCCGAAGTCGCCGGATCGAGGGGCGCGGGGCTAGTTTGGCCCGGAGTCTCCGGTTTCAGACGGGCAAGCTCTTCTTCCATCTGCGCGATTGCCGCTTCTGTCGAGAGGGTGCGTTCCTGATTTTCGACCAGAGTCTTATACCTATTTTTGGCCGCATCCCGCTCGTCCTTGAGCTTTTTCAAACGGCTGGTGGCGTCATCCAATTTCCTCTGCTGGTCGGCCAACTCCAAATCCGAGATGCGGAAACCTTGTGAAATTTGCAGCTCCTCCTCGTTGGCGGCGCGACGGCTTGCGTCCTCTTTGCGGCGGCGGGCTTGATCTTGGGAGTAGGCACGTTCCTGGGCGAGGCGGTCCTGCTCCTTTCGTTCTTTCGCATCCTGCACCATGCCGACAATCCCGCCCACGATAGCGCCGGCCGCGACGCCCCCGAGAATACCGGTCGTGGTTCCCATGCCGCTGTTGTTGCCGACGACGGCGCCGGCGACGCCGCCCACCATCGCGCCCGTCCCGGCGCCGCTGGTGGTTTTGGACGGTGCAACCCCCGAGGAGCATCCGGCGGCGAACAGCAAGGTCGCTGCAGTGCCGAGGCCAATCCATTTTTTAGAGGCGGAGAAAACGGAGCGGGAGGAGAAGAGCGATTCCATGGCGAATAAATTTTAATGCGGTGGGGATTGCGGATATTTAAACTCGCGCTAATTTGACCGACGTTGTTGTTTAAGCAAACGAGTATGTCGCGCCGTTAGCCACCCCACCTCTCCGCACCATTTTGCCGGCGGGTCGATCTCTGATCGCGAATAAGGGGATAACCTCCGGGCCGAAAAAAACTAGAGTTATGATTTCACGAAACAAGGGAATTCTCTCACTCAACTTTCTTGTTCCGACCATCGCGTTTGTGGTTTCGCTCATCTTGGTCGAAGGTTTTTTTGCCCGGGTGGTGCGGCCCGCCGCCGCCGATATCGACATTCGCGGCCGGTTGATGGCAGCTCAAAAATCGGACAAGCCCTTTGTCCAGGAGCGGTCGATTTATCTGATTATCAAGGATCCGGAGCAGGAGGCGGAAATCGTCTTCTTTTTTTGGGCGATGGCCGTCCTGATCTACAAACTTCGAGGCATTGTGCAGGAACGTAAGCTGCTGAAGTACGATTTCGTGCGGACAAACCTGGGCGAACGCATCATCCCGGACGATGCGCTCGACCGTTACAAGGACCTGCGTTCCGCGATCGAGCGCGAGCCCCTGTGGCGGGAGCGCCTCCTGCCGGATTTCGTGCTTACGGCGCTGCACCGTTTTCAAATGACGCGTTCGATCCCGGACGCGTCTGGTGCCGTGAAAGAGCGGGCGGAACTCGCGGCGGATAATCTCGATTCGGACCTGTCGCTTGTTCGGTACATTGCGTGGGCGATTCCTGCTCTCGGGTTTATTGGAACGGTGCGCGGCATTGGTGATGCCCTCGCCCACGCCGAGGAGGCGATCAAGGGTGATTTGAACGGCGTGATCTCGGCGCTGGGCCTCGCGTTCAATTCCACCTTGGTGGCGTTGCTGCTGAGCATGGTCCTCATGTTTGTCATGCACCTGCTGCAATCGCGGCAGGAGAGTCTGATCATCGAGCTCCAGACGTATTGCCGCGATCGGCTGATCGACGTGATGAAGGTGCCTTCGCAAGAGGAAGAAAGACCGGTTCTTTCCTAAGGAATTTTTCGATGATGCTTTCATGAATGTCTATGGTTTCGAACTGTGCGATGCGGGCTGCCACGCGGCGTTAAACGCCACCGAGGGCACTGAAGTTGTCGAGTTGCAGGGCACGCGACCCGGCCTCGGCTGGCCGGCCGTGGCCCAGCAGCGCACCGAGGGATTTGCGTTTGGCGACGAGGCAGAGCGCGCTTGGTTTGTTCATCCGCGAAGCGTGAGTCATTTATTCTGGGAAAAGCTATCCCACGATCCCGCCGATCTGGCGGGTGCGACCCGTCCACCATCGTTTTCCCAGCTGGCATTCCATTTTTTGCAGGATTATCTGCGCCGGGTGACCGCGGTCGGGGGAGCTCCGCAAAAAGCGGTGCTGGCGGTGCCCGGATTTTTCCTGCGCGATCCCGCGACCGAGGAGGAAAAGATCGGGCTGCTCTTGGGCATGGCTGGGGAACTGGGCCTGCCGCTCGCTGGAATCGTCGACATGGCCTGTGCGGCATTCGGCGGGCCGGCGGCGAGCGCGTTTCCACGCGATTTGGCGATCCTCCATGTCGACGTGCACCTGCACGCCACAGAAATTTCGTTGCTCCGGCACGAGGAAAAAATCGTCCGTCAGCATTATCAACACGTGCCGCAGGCGGGTTATGCGCAAATCCTCCGGCATCTGAAAAACGCCATGGGGAATCGATTCCTCCGGCAGACGGCGTTCGACATTCATGAAGATCGCCGGCTCGAGCAGGCGTTCTACGAGCAGACGAAAAACTTTCTGTTCGACGGGTCGCGTAACGATCACGAGTTCCATTACCAACTCAACACGGAGAAGCGCTCCTACCAGATGACGGTGACGCGCTCCCAGCTCACGGCCGATTTGCAGGCATTCGATCAGACGCTCGCTCAAGCCGTGGTCGCCATGTCGCGCAACGCCGGGGAGCCGCCCGCCCGGTGCGCCGTGTCGCTTTCGGATCGCGCGGCCCGGCTCGACGGGCTGGAAACCAGCCTGCGAGCCGTCGGCTTTGCCCGCATTTTCCGTCTGCGGCCGGGAGCGGCCGCGATGGGCGCGGCGGCACTGGCGGAGGAGTGGCCGGTGGTGGCGGACCTGGCCGATGTGCCCGTCGAAATCGCCGTTCCCCGCCGGGGCAAGGCGGGCGAGATCAAAGTGGAGACGACGGTGCGGCGCGCGGCGACAACGGGCTCACGCCCTGCCCCTTCTCACGTGGTGCTCGATGGCATCGGTTACGGCATCGGGGTGGGCGGGATCAGTCTGGGCACCAGCCATACGCGCACCGCGGTGGACATCGCTCTGCCGGAAACATTCGACGTCGTTGGCGACTACATCCTTCGCATGGTCCGGGACGGGGAGCAGTTGAGTCTCGAACTTCCCGCGCAGGATGCGGCGGCGGACGGCGACAAGCCGGCGCGCCTCGCCGTCGATACCGGCGACCGGCTTACGCTCCGCGGGGCCGGGGCCGTGACGGAGTTGTTCTTTGTGCACTGTGGCCCGGTGGCCAACGGTGCGGTCACCTCATCGAAAGGAGCTGCGCCATGCTTGCCCAAAAACGCCGGGCTGTGGAGCTGTTCAGTCTGTCGTTCATGGACTGTATTTGCTGCGGCTTTGGTGCGATCCTTCTCATCTTCATTCTCACCACCGGGCAGAAATCGACCTTCGACCGGAAGGAGCTGACGGAACTGCGCGAGCGGGTGGGGCGCCTGACCAAGGAGACCCGGGTCGAGAAGGACGAAGTGGAACGGCTGGCGAAATCGCTCGCGGCCATCGATCTCGATCTGAAGGGGCTGCGCGATCAGAAAGCGCAGGAGGAGTCCCGGGTGACGGAGCGGGAGAAGCAGATGCAACTGCTGTTGCGCGAAGTCTCCACGTTGAAAGACATCATGGCGAAACTCATGGAAGAGAAGGCCGCCCTGCCGACGCAGGACCTTCCCGCTCCCGTGCCGATTCCCAATGTCGACCGTCGGCAATATCTCACGGGCGTTCGTCTCGAGGGCGATTACATCCTTTTTCTCGTGCGTGCTTCGGGAAGCATGCTGGGGGAAACGATCGATGATGCCACCTCCCGGCTGGAAGATCCCGATTTCAAGAAGCGCGAGGCGCCCAAGTGGCAACGCGTCGTCCACGGGCTGGAGTGGATGCTCGCAAACCTTGGGCCGGAGTCACGGTTCCAGATCGTTTTTTTTAACGACGAGGCGACCCCGATCTTACCGGCAAGGCCGGACGATTGGTTCAGTCCCTCGGACAAACAGACCATGAGTGAAATCCTCGGGCGTTTGCACGAGGTTGTTCCGCATGGCTCCGCCAATCTCGAGCGGGCATTCATGAGCGTTCGCACCATGCAGCGGTTACCCGCGAGCGTGGTCTTGTTCACGGATGGGCTGCCGACGGCGAGCGACTCACTGTTGAGTGGCGGAATCATCGACGACGACACGCGCGTGCGGTTTTTCCATGCCGCGCGCAAAATGATTCCGGCGCGCATTCCCATCAGCACCATTCTGTTTCCCTTGAACGGCGATCCGGCCGCGCCGGCGTTGTACTGGGAACTTGCCAATGCCACCCGGGGCGCCCTGGTCAGCCCCGCGAAATCCTGGCCTGACACATGAGCTTTCGCCGTCGCCCCATCGTTCTGTTCAGCATGTCGTTCCTGGACTGCATCTGCTGCGGTTTCGGGGCGATCATTCTTCTGTTTGTCCTGACCATCGGTTCGCAGACGGAAACGATTCGAGACACACGGGCGGAGCTTCTGAAAGTCATCCAGCAGTCGCTCGCCACCCTCGCGCAATTTCGTTCCGAAAAGGACGAGTTGCTGCGCACGACGAGTTCGCGGGGTTCCATCGTCGACGAGACGAAGAAACTCGAAGTGCTCAAGGCCCTCATCGACGATCTCGAGCGGCAGATTCAAAATCAAGCAGCGGGGAAGCAGTCGCTCCTGGTCGACGTCGAGCAAATCAAAGCCGAGATGGCCGTGCGGCAAAAGAAGCCGGAACTGGTGCTGAAGAATGTGAAGCCCGAGCCCGTTGGCGTGCCGGTCGGGAGCAACTATATCGCGTTCGTGATCGATACCTCCGGTTCGATGCGGGAATTCAACACCAGTCAGCTTTGGCCGATCGTCGTGCGTAAAATCGAGGAGGTGCTTGAGGCTTATCCGACAGTTGACGGCATTCAGGTGCTCGATGCCGACGGGCGTTTTATCCTGGGTGAACGCGGCGGCGCGCAGTGGCTGAGCGACAGCCCGGAAGTACGCGAGGGTTTCAAGCGCGCCTTGCGGCGCTACGATGTTTACAGCGAGAGCAACCCGGTGCCCGGCATCTTTCGCGCCCTGCGGGTGCTTTATGACCCGCAGAACGAGAAGATGAAAATGGGCATCTACATTTTTGGCGACGAATTCAGCGGGGTTGCCGATGCCGTGTTAAGAAGACTCGATGAACTGAATCCTGCCGACGATCTGGGCAACCGGAAGGTCGTGATCAACGCGATTACGTTTCCCACCACCATCAAATTTGATTTTTCGATGGGCAATACCGGCTTGAAGATGGCGAATCTGATGCGGGAAGTGTGCTACCAGCACGGCGGTGCGTTCATCGCGCTCCAGGATTTGTGAGCGGCCGTTTCGCCGTGGGAAACCCCCGCCTCCCGGTGGCCCCAATTTTTATCTGCACGCTTGGTCGCGCACTCCGGAATTTCCTTGGTCCGGACCGTTGCCAGTTCGTAGTGACAGCGACGCCGTCAGTGTCCGATTAGATCTACAACTGGAGATTCGCGACGGTACGCCCGGCTTTTATAGCAACGTCCCTTCGCTTCTTGACCGACCTCACGGCGGGAGGCCCGTGCTACGTGGCATGGGCGTCCCGCCCATGTCGGGGAAAGTCCAAAATGGAGGGGACGTTGGTATTGGGTGCACGCTTATCTGGCCGGCCGTAAGTTCAGTTCGGATTACCCTATCTTCCGCAGTTGGATTTGAACCACGAAGACACGGCGGGCACAGCGTCAGTGCTCGAACGAGCTCTCCGCTCCGTGGACCGTCACGCAGAGTGAATCGATTTTCGTGAACATTCGCCGAACTTGCCTCCGAGCTCTCCGTGCCTCGGTTCGGTAGTTCAACGGCGTTTTCCAGGATGAAAGTGCGAACGTTCGCGGCCAGTCAATTGGACGAGGATTGCTGGAGTCCCGTAACGGCGCTCGGAGATCATCCGGGCGGCGGCGCTCGGCCATGAGGCGTCGTGGGCGGTCGAGGTCGTGAAAGCGCTCAAGGGTCTGGAACCCGCGGCGGCAAATTTCATTCACCGCTCGGGAAAGTTTCCTGCGCCGTTGCAAGAATCGCATTGCTAGAATCGGCAGGGTGGGGACCGATCAAGAAACTGGGCCTCAGTCTAAGAGGATTTTCGCCCGCTCGTCCTGTCCTGACGGGCGCGGTTCGGCCGCGCCCCAAGCTCACAATCCGAGAATCCGTTTGAGGAGCATCGCGACCAAATCCAGGGGACTGCCGCTGCCGCCCTGTTGCCCAGGGGCGCTGGGCTGACCGCTCTGCCCTTGAGCCCCAGACTGGCCCGATTGCTGTCCCTGCTGTCCGGACTGGCTGCCTGATTGTCCACTCTGCTGTCCGGACTGGCCCGCTTGTTGCCCCGACTGGCTGCCTTTTTGTCCCGAGCTGCCGCGCTGGCCGGAGGTACCACCGCCTTGAGCGGACGCGACCTGCTGCATCCCGTTTTGGCCGGTTCCGACCGGGCTGTTGGGATCTCCCTGGCTCTGGCCATTTTCACCGGTGCCGGCTTGTCCCGCTTTCGATCCTTTTTGATTTCCCTTTTGTCCGGCCGCTCCTCCGGCGCCTTCGCCGCCGGCCAGCTGGCCATCGGCACCATCGCCTTTGCCGTTTGCATTGGCGCCATCCTGGCCGCCCGCTCCGTCGGACGAGCCGTAAGGATATTTATCCTGCCCGTTGGGAATGCCGTCGCCATCAACGTCTCCATCCTGGGCATTCGGGATGCCATCGCCGTCCATGTCGGGATCGTCCTTGTTCGCCACCCCATCGCCATCGATATCGCCGTCCGGCCCGCTTTTTCCGTCGTCGGATTTCCCCTTTCCGCTGAAAGGAGTATCGCCGCGTTTTCCATAAACTCCCGAGTAATTGAAGCGCACGAAATCGACCTGGCTGCTGTTGAGCTTGGGCTCGTTGCGGATGGCGGCATCCCGCACGGACTCCAGCTCCCACATTTTTTTCTGGGCTTCCGCGCGATCCGCGACCGGCCCGAAAAAGTAGGTGAGGTTTTCGTGACGGTAGCGGACATACCAGCCTTCATCTCCCACCCCGAGGCCGGTGATATTGATTCCGCCGTATTTTTGGCGGAAATCCTCCGCGTTCAATTTCCAGAGGTCGTCAATTCCTTCCACCGGATAAATCAGCGTGTTCGCGGCAAGCCGGCCCAGGCAGGCGAAACCAATGAGGCCGAGCAGAAAATAGCGGTGGTGAGTTCTCACGAGAAGAGCTGGGAAGGCCAAACGTTAGATTCCCGCGGGCATGACTCTTCCCTTTTCGACTCCCTGGTTGCGGCCGGGCGTTTGTTTCCCGCCGGATGGAGTGTTTTTGTCGTATTGCTGTGGGACTTCTTTCCCGACGGGTTGCTGCTGAGCGCCCACGACTGAGGGGACATTGGCCTGAGGTTTGATCTGCATCGCTTTGTCGCCCAAGGCGACCTGCTGGGGCTTGCTGCCGGACTGCCCCGACTGGCCCGATTGCGCCTCACCTTTCATCTCGCTCACTTGGGTCCCTTCCGCGGCGCCTTGCGCCGCATTCTGTTCGATGGCTTCAGCCCCGCCGCCAGCCTTTGCCGCCTGCTGGCCTCTGGTGCCTTCAGAGCCCCCCCCGCCGCCCTCTTTGGCATTGGGATCCTGCGGTCCGCCACCTCCCTGACCTGGCTGTTCGGAATTTTGACCGACGCGATCACTCTTGGCGTTTTCGTCTCCCGGCATTTCGAATTCACCCAACATGCCGTACTCCGGCCTTTTTTCGGCCTCAAACTTCGACCCGTCGAGCAGCACAGGATCGGGAAGTGGGCCTTTGGCGGCACGTTGAGCTGACGTGCGTGGATCGCGCGGCAGATCCTTCGCAGAACCGCCGCTCGTTTGAGCAGCGCTCAGGCTGGAAACGCCGATCATCAGAAGAAGTGCACCCGGGATGGAGCGCGTAAAACGTGAAGGCATGTGGATCGGGTTAGTCTTTCCTCAGCGTACTCACCACCGACACTTTCGGGGCTGGTGCGCCATAGCGCACTCGAAGGAGCAACAAGACATCCTGATAGCCCTTCCGACGTCCCACGACCTCGTAGTCGCCGGGGAGAACTTTAACGGTGGTGGAGGAGAATTGGCCGAGCATGCGGAAGTTCGAGATTTGGACGTAGGTTTTTCCGTCGGATTCGAAAGTTACATCCACCGGGTGGTTTTGTTCCATCAGCAGCGCATGCATTTGCTGCACTTTGTCGGAGTTCACGAGGTAGGCGGGCTTCACCGCCATCGCCTTGTTGAACTCGCTGATCGCGATTTGAAACTCGTTTTTCTTGGTGCGCTCTTCGGCATATTCCAAGTGTTGTTTATATTCCAGCAGGGCTCGAATCATCGTGCCGCTTCGGATGTAGCCCTCCTTGGCATCCGCATGATTGGGTTCGAGCTGGAGAGTTTCATCATAGGCCTGCCGGGCGTTCTCCCACTCGTGCTGATTTTCATAGCCGAAGGCTTTCGCCAGCTTTTTCTGCACCGCGTCGGTGTGGGCGTTTTCACGCGCCGACTTCACCATCGCGACTACCTCGGTCTTTTGCGGATAAACTTTCAGAGCGTTCTGTCCCTCGGTGATGGCCTTGTCCCACTCTTTGTTCTTAAACGCCTCCTGAGCGGCATTGTAGGCGGTGTTGAAACGGGTTTCCGTGTCGAGGCGGCTGGCGCGCGCCTGGCCTTGCTGGGCGGCGGCCGAAAGTGAATCCAAGGAGAAAGCCTTGGTATAGGATTCGGCCGCTTGGGAGTATTGCGCCTGCTTTTCCAACGATTCGCCCTGCAGCAGCAGGGCGTGAACCCGGTCAATGTTGTCCGCTCGTTTGAGCCCCCGGATGGCAATTTCACTGCCCGGTGACTTTTCCAAAGCCGCTTTAAACGCGACGATCGCCGCCTCTTTCTGGCCCCGCCCGAGCGCTTCGTGCCCCTTCAAAAGATTTTCCTCCACATAAGTCGAGAGGGCAGTCTCCGCCTTCTTGAGTTCCACCATGCCGCGGTCGAGCGTTTGCTTCGCGACGATGAAGCTGCCCTCGGTCAGGAATTTTCGTCCCGCGCCCGCGTCAGCCATCGCGGCATCAAGCGCGTCTGGTGCGAGGCTGCGAGCCAGTTCGAGATCTTTGATCTTAACGATGATCGTATTGTAGATCTCCTGGGCTTCCTGCTTGGCCTTCACGGAGCGCGAGAACTCGTCGATCTCGCGATTGAGCGCCGAAAAGTGGGCGAACGCCTTGGAGTACTCATGCCCGGTCAGCAAAGGCTCGCCGGCGATAAACGCCTTTTCGATCAGCACGAATTTCTCCTGCTGCACCGGATGGTCCTGGGGAAGACGGCGCAACTCAGCGAGCGACTTCCGCACCGCCTCGTAAACAAACTCGGCCTTCGATTGCGTGACGAAAGTGGCGTTCGGATCATCCTTGTCCACCGCTCCATCGGCGACCTCGGAACGCGGCGTGAAAATATCGGGCCCGAGCACATATTTCGCCGTGCGGATGACAATGCCGGCAGCGAATAACAGGCCGATAAAGCCACCGACGGTCCACAGCAGGATACGGCGCCAGGTCCAGTGACGACGATCAGGGGCCGCGCCCGCATCAGGGTTCCAGTGAATGACCCGGCGTTTCTTACCGGACGTGGTGGGATCGATTTCCTGAGACATGGTCGTAGGGAGCTTGAGATTTCCGCGTTTGCGAGTGAGCGGCTGTTTAGACGAAAAACGCGGGGGAAGCGTTCATCCGAAAAGCAAGAACCGAACCATCGTTGAACTGAAAAAAATTGCAATGACCCCGACCCCAAATTCACCCGAATTTGAAAATAGGGTGGCCCGGGCCTTGCGAAAATCCGCCGCTCCGCAGAACGTTCCCCCGTTTCCCTTTCCGTCTCGTCGCCCCCATGAAGCTCTCACCGCGGCCCGTTTTGCTTACGCTCCTCCTCGGTCTGTTGGCCGGCTGCTACCAAGTTCCCGTCACCGGCCGCAGGGCCGTGAACCTGGTCGACGACAAGGAAGTCACGAAGATGAGCATCGCGGCGTTCGAGGACATGAAGAGGCAATACCGTCCCTCCCGCGACCGTGCCCGCATCGAACAGCTCAATCGCATCGGCGATCGTCTTTCGAAAGTGGTTTTCTGGGACATGCCCGACGCCGAATGGGAGTTCGTGGTGTTCGACGTTCCCCAGCAGATCAATGCCTTCGCGATGGCCGGGGGCAAAGTGGGGGTTTTCTCCGGTCTCTATAAAATCATCGAGAACGACGACCAGCTTGCCTCGGTGATCGCCCACGAAATCTCACATGTGACGGCGAAACATATTCATCAACGGCTGTCCCAGGAAATGCTGGTCAATACCGGCGGGGTGTTGGGCAGCGTGGCGTTGATGGGAAGTGGCGCCGCCCCGCTCACCGCCATCGCGATTCAGGAGGTTTACGGTCTTTCGACCGGCGTGACCGGCCTGGCCTTCGACCGCGCCAAGGAGAAGGAGGCCGACTATATCGGACTGATTTATATGGCGAAGGCAGGCTATAACCCGGAGGAGGCGGTGAAAGTGCTGGAAAAGCTCGACGCCGAGACCGGTGCCAGCGGCAAGGATCTGCCGCCTGCTTTTCTTTCCACCCATCCTTCGAATCCGGAACGCATTCTCCAGCTGCTCGACGAAATGCCGAAAGCCCTCGAAGCCCGCCGCAACGCCGGTCAGGCGAGCGTGCCGGTGTTGGTGAAATAGCGGGCTCGCCCTTGCGCGAGCGCTCTCCGAATCGTCCGGGAGACCGGCTTTTTTCTTATAAGTCGTATGGGTCTTATATTATAAGTCCTGTACCTCCTATTTCCCCCTCCGCCCGCCTCGAAAATCCCCGCGCCGGTACCCGTCTTGGGAAAGCCTTGTCGCGTCGCGGCAAAATCCCTAGCGCATTTGCTCCCTCCTCGGAATTTCCCCCTCTGAATTATGTCTGCTCTTCCCGTTCTTGGTTTCATCGGTACCGGCGTCATGGGACGCAGCATGGCCGGCCATCTCTTGCGCGCCGGCCATGCCTTGCACGTTTACAACCGGACCAGGGAGAAAGCGCAGCCGCTCCTCGACGCCGGAGCGCAGTGGCACGATTCCGCCGGTGACGCCGCGGCCCCGGCCGACGTGGTGATCACCATGCTCGGGTTTCCCCAGGACGTGGAGGAAACTTATCTCTCGCCCACGGGAATTGTCGCCCGCGCGAAACCGGGCGCGCTGCTGATCGACATGACGACGTCGAGTCCCGCCCTGGCCCGGCGCATCGCGGAAGCGGCCGCCAAACGCGATCTCGCCTCGCTCGACGCTCCCGTTTCCGGTGGCGACGTCGGTGCGAAGGAGGCGCGTCTCGTGATCATGGTCGGTGGTGAGGAGGCCGCGTTTATTCGCGCGAAACCGTTGTTCGACCTCATGGGCAAAAACATCGCGCTGCTCGGCGCCGCCGGCTCGGGCCAGTATTGCAAGATGGCGAACCAGATCGCCGTCGCCGTCAGCATGGTCGCCTGGGTCGAGGCTCTCGCTTACGCGAAACGAGCGGGGCTCGATCCGGCGGCCGTGCACGCGAGCATCAGCGGAGGCGCCGCGGGCGGTTGGGCGATGACGAATCTCGCGCCACGCGCGCTTGCGGAAAATTTCGCGCCTGGTTTCTACGTGAAACATATTTTGAAGGACATGCGCATCGCGCTCGAAAGCGCCGCCGAGCTGAAGCTGGAGCTTCCCGGTCTCGCGACTGCGAAGCGCCTTTATGACGAACTCGCCGCGCGTGGCTGGGAAGACAGCGGAACGCAGGTGCTTTACCGCCTCTACACGTCGCTGTGAAAACTCGATTCTCTAGATTCTGAATCGTGCGAGAAACTGCACGATTTTCGAAGCCGCCTCGCGCTCGTTCCCCCGTTTCCCTTTTCCCCATGCGTATTGCTGAAATGCACGTCACGCCGATCGCGCTTGGCGATCCGCCTTTGCTCAACGCCGCCGGGCTGCACGCGCCGTATTGCCTGCGCACCGTCGTCGAACTCGTCACGGACAACGGCCTCATCGGTCTCGCCGAGGTTCCCGGCAGTGTCGCGGTCGATGCCGCGCTCAGGGCGGCGCGCGAAATCGTCATCGGAGCCGATCCGTTGAACTGGCACACCCTCCGCGCGGCGCTCGCGCAACGTTTCAAGCCGGAGTCCACCACCGTGCGCGGCGACAAGCCTTGGGACAGCCGCACCTTCATCCAGGTTTACAGCGCGCTCGATGTCGCGTGCCTTGATCTGGCCGGTCACGCCTTCGAAGTGCCCGTGGCGACTTTGCTCGGCGGCATCGTGCGGGAGCGCGTGCCGTATTCGGGTTATCTCTTCTACAAATATGAAGGAGCCGGCGGCGAACTCGCGTTCAACACCGACCCGCGTGCGACCGGTTGGGACGCCGCCCGACAGCGCGCCGCGCTCGATCCCGCGGGGATCGTCGAACAGGCGCACGCGATGGTGCAGGAGTTCGGTTTCGAGTCGCTGAAGCTCAAGGGAGGCGTGTTCGAGCCCGCGGAGGAAGTTGCCGCCATCAAAGCGCTGCACGCGGCTTTCGGCCCCAATATGCCGCTGCGGCTCGACCCGAATGCGCTCTGGACGGTCGAGACGGGCATCAAATTCGGCCGCGAACTCGAAGGCGTGCTGGAATACCTCGAGGACCCGGTGCGCACCCAGGAGGGCATGGCGATGGTGCGTCGCGCGGTGAAACTCCCGTTCGCGACGAACATGTGCACGACTTCGTTTGAGGATCTGCCCGGCAGCGCGCGTTCGGGCTCCGAGGACATCATCCTCACCGACCATCATTTTTGGGGAGGCTTGCGCGCCTCGATGGAACTCGCGGCGCATTGCCGCACGTTTGGGCGCGGCGTTTCGATGCATTCAAACAACCATGCCGGAATCTCGCTCGCGGCGATGACTCATCTGGGGGCGGCGATGCCCAATCTCACTTACGCCTTGGACACGCATTATCCCTGGCAGTGGGAAGAGATCATTGTGGGCGGTCGCTTGAAAATCGAAGGGGGTTGCGTCGCGGTGCCGCAAGGCGCGGGTCTGGGCGTCGAGCTGGATCGCGCGGCCCTCGCTCGGGCACATGAGTCGTACCAGCGGTGCGGCATCAGCGAACGGAACGACGAAATCGAGATGCAGAAAAAAGTCCCGGGCTGGAAATTCAAGGCGACGCGCTGGTGACCGGCGCTCCGTGGTGGGCGCCGCGGGCTCAATCACCACGAACAAAAACGGCGCCGGTTTCTAACTGGCGCCGCAAGTAAACATCCCCGGAGCAAGCTCCGTGGCACCCGAACTCCTGCCACCAAAGGCGGGTTGATGACTTTCGCGGGAGTTGTCTCGCCGCGAATTTCTTTGGTCTGGAATTTCCCCCCGGTGGCGTCACTGCTCTCGCGTCATCGCATGCCCGACGCGTCTGAAAATGGAATTCCCGCCGCTCAGCCCGACTGGTTGGCACAGCCGACTAATGGCGGAGAGCCGCCACGGCTGCCGTTTCCGGGGGTTGTGATTGGTGCATCCGCCGGCGGCCTCAGGGCAGCGATTGAATTTTTCAAGGTGCCACCCGTGGACAACGGAAAAGCGTTCTTCGTGGTGCAGCCTCTTCCCGGAGGACCAGCGAAGAGTTGGAGATGAGCAAGGGGGGAGCTGCAGTCCTTGGATAAGGAGTTCACGATGAACACCCCGTTGCAGGCTAAGATGGAGGAGCTGGAAAGCTCGACGAACGAGCTGAGCAGTTTGCTCATCAGCACCGATATCGCGGTCGTGTTTCTCGACACCAGTTTTCGGATCCGGCGCTTTACCCCGGCGGTTAAAGACCTGATGGATTTGATCCCCTCCGATGTCGGGCGGCCATGCAGAGACATCGCCCTGAAATTCCGGGACCCCGAGTTCCTCGCCGATCTGCAGCTGGTCCTTGATAAATTCGTGCCGTTGGAGCGGGAGATCGAAAGTGCGAGCGGTCGTTTTTATGTCCGGAGGACTTTGCCTTATCGTGCGGCCGACCATCGGATTGGTGGCGTCGTCATCACCTTCCTGGATATCAGCCGACGCCGGGAGGCTGAGTCGGCGTTGCGCGAAAGTGAAGAGCGCTACCGGCTGATTCTCGACGGCGTGAAGGAGTATGCGATCTTCATGCTCGACGGTCAGGGAAGGTGCGCCACGTGGTCCAGCGGTGCGGAGAGAGTCTTCGGCTATGCGAGTGCCGAGGTCGTCGGCAAACCGCTCGCGCTCTTGCTCACGCCCGAGGAACGTGCGCGAGGAGTAGCCGAACAAGAAATCGCCCAAGCGCGTTCGGAGGGGACCGCGTCGGAAGATGGCTGGCATGTGCGCAAAGACGGCACACGGTTCTGGGGCAGCGGCGTGCTGGCCGCGTTGAAGGACAAGAAGGGGCAGCTGCACGGTTTCGTGAAGGTTTTGCGCGATAATACCGATCGCAAAATGGCTGAGGAAGCGTTGCGGGCGGCCAAGGCGGCGGCTGAGGCCGCGAACGCCGCAAAGGATCATTTCCTCGCCACCGTATCGCACGAACTGCGGACGCCGCTCGCGGCAATGATGCTGTGGACGAAATTGCTCGAGGAGCAAAGTGAGCCGAGTCCCGACCGGCTTCGCGAAGGACTGGAGGCGATCCGCAATTGCGCCGAGGAGCAGCAGGAACTGATTGAGGATCTCGTGGACACTTCGCGGATTGTCGCCGGAAAACTGCGACTTGAGCTGAAGCCGACCAATCTCCTCGCGACGGTGCGGTCCGCAGTCGATCTCGTGCGTCCGGCAGCGGCAGGAAAAAATTTGTCGATCGAAGAACGAATTGAACCGGACGTCGGTTGGGTGCAGGCCGACGCGCACCGCGTCCAGCAGGTCGTGTGGAATCTGTTGAACAACTCGGTGAAGTTCACTCCCGCCGGCGGGCTCATCAGCATCGGGATGTGGCGTGGCGGTCACGATGTGGTAATCCAGGTGGCCGATAATGGGATCGGAATACATCCGGATTTCATCGCACGCGTGTTTGACCGATTCGGCCAAGCCGAGCCGTCCAGCACTCGGGAATCCAGCGGGCTTGGCCTCGGGCTTTCCATTTGCAATCAGCTCGTCGAATTGCACGGAGGGAAAATTTCCGCCGAAAGTCCGGGACTTGGGCGGGGAGCGACCTTTGTCGTTACATTGCCGCTGCCGGTGATTGACGCCGCCGTGCTCACGACTCCCAGCGGCACTCCCTTTGGCGCCCGCGGCCCTTTGCAGGGTCGACGGGTGATGCTGTTGGAGGACATGGCGGCGACCCGGAAAGCGCTCGCGTTAATCCTGCGCGAAGCGGGTGCCGAGGTGATCGCATTTGACGGGGCGCTCGACGCGCTCGAAGCGTTTAAGAAAAATCGCCCGGATCTTATTGTGAGCGACATCGGGATGCCCTCCATGGATGGGCACGAGTTCATTCGCCGTGTCCGCGACTTCGAATCCCAGGCCTCGGCGTCACCGGTCGCGGCCATCGCCTTGACGGCCTACGCGGATGAGAGCAACCGGCGCCTTGCGCTCGCGAGTGGGTTTCAAAAATGCCTCTCCAAACCGCTCGACCCGCGGCAACTTATTGCCGCGATCGTGGAATCGATACCCGCAAAATAACTGCCGGTTGATTCGTTGGAATAGCGTCGGTTGTGAGGGGATGCGCAGCGCGCGATTTTCCCCGCCTGATTTTTCTTGGTTCTTTTCGTGGCGGCAGCTGTCAAGCGGGCAG
Source organism: Opitutaceae bacterium (assembly GCA_039928635.1). Taxonomy (GTDB): domain Bacteria; phylum Verrucomicrobiota; class Verrucomicrobiia; order Opitutales; family Opitutaceae; genus DATAKE01. The sequence continues at coordinate 18,814 of JBDSSU010000137.1, forward strand.
CGGTCTCTCCTCTATTTTCCCTGATGGCCTCCACCGCACATTCCCTGAGATGAAAACGTCACCCTCTTCTGAAGTTCAGTCTAATGGCGCTCCGCGCAGCCCCGTCCCCGTACCCGTCGCAGGCGGCAAGCGCTATGGGGTTTTCCTCGTGGAAGATCATCCCATCACGCGGGCTGGCCTCGCTGCGATCGTTGGCCGCGAGGAGGACCTGTTCATTTGTGGCGATGCGGATAGCGCTCCCCAGGCGCTCGACCTGATCGCCAAAGTGAAACCGTCGATTGTGATCACCGACATCGCGTTAAGGACCAGCAATGGCATCGAGCTGATGAAGAATTTGATGACGCTTTGCCCGGAGGTGCCCATCCTGGTGATGTCGATGCACGATGAGGATCTCTATGCGGAGCGGGCAATCCGCGCAGGTGCCCGCGGATATATCATGAAGCGCGAGGCAGCGGATAAGATCCTGCCGGCCATCCGCGCGATTCTTAACGGCGATTTCTATCTGAGTGAAAAGATGAAGGGAAAATTGCTGAGCGGCATCGTGCGGAATCGCAAAGCCGAGCCGGCGGCGTTCCCGCTGGACACGCTCAGCGACCGCGAACTCGAAGTATTTCAACTGATCGGCAACGGTTTCACGACACGCGAGATCGCGCAGCGCCTGAACCTGAGCACGAAGACGATCGATTCGTACCGTGAGCACCTGAAGTTGAAGCTCGATTTGGAAAGTGGAGCCGAGCTCGTGCGACGGGCGATTCGCTGGACGCGTTTCGAGAACATCGTGGAGAGCTGAGCAAAGGTGGCGGAGTCCGTGCCGACATTGGTGTTCGGAACGGAAAGGGTCGTGGGAAGATCACGAATTTGAAGGTGCGCACCGTTCGCTGCTCGGGAGATTGCGGCCGAAAATTGGTGTTTACTTGCGAACGGGCTTTTTCCAATACCTCACCTCCCTTTACGGGCCGGTAGCTCAGTTGATAGAGCGCGTCGTTCGCAACGACGAGGTCGTCGGTTTGATCCCGATCCGGTCCACCATTTGGGATCATCCCCGAACCTGCCGCTCCCTTCGCGGCCGTGGGGAGCGGGGCGGTTTTTCGGTGGAGACGCGAGGGTGACGCTGAGCGGGTGCAGGCGGACCGCTCCGCAGCTACTGATCTCCCCTGTGGTGGCTTCTAGTTTGACGGGGACGATGTGGGGTGTGCGGGTGCCGCGAAACTGAGGCTACAATCCTCGCGCGGCGGATCTTACACGATGTCGTGATGAGGCAAGGGGAGAGATAATTCCCCATGCTTGGGAGGGATTGGCCCCGCTTTTGCTAAGGTTGAGCTTGAATCCAGGGGCGCAAAAACTTTCGTCCCACGAAGCAAGCCATGAAAAAACCGATCACCAAGAGCAGCAAGTCGCCCGCCCCAGCGACGAAGTCCGCCATCCCGGCTCCCAAGCCAACGCCAGCGGCCAAGCCAGCCGTTTCCAAAATCAAAACCGCGATTCCGCCATCGATCGTCGTGAAACCGGTCGCTCCCACGCGATTGGTGACGGCCATCACCGCGCTGATCAACGTCGGCTATGGGAACACGCTGTATATTCGCGGTGAAGGTCCTGGCCTGAGTTGGGAAAAAGGCGTGCCGCTCGATATTCTCGCGGACGACAAGTGGTCGATCACCCTGCCGGAATCGGTGCGGCCGGTCATTTTCAAGTTTCTCCTGAACGATGTTTCCTGGAGCGCCGGGGAAGATTACATGGTTGCGCCCGGTACCAGTATTTCAGTGACGCCGATGTTCTGACCCATGGGTTAGGAGGATTTTCGGCGGGTCGTGATTCGAACGGGTTTGAGTGGCACGGGCATCTTGCCCGTGTTCCGAATCCAAGGGGAAGGTGACAGATTCGGATCACGCAATTCGCAGAATTTCTCCGAAGGAGCGGCTCAGTCGGGATTGATCGCGACCAGTTGTTCGCGGATTTTTTCCGTTGCGGCATCGCGGTCGGCCAGCTCCTCGGCCGGCACGCTGATGCTGCGCATTTCGACCCGGGAAAAGGGTTTCGGCAGGTAAAAACGATCCCAGCTCTTCATTCGCCACGCCGAGTGAAATTTCGCGCCGACGAGGATCAAGGGAGTTTTCGTCCGGCGCGCGACGATGAGAGCGCCCGCCTTCAAATCGTAACAGGGGCCCCGCGGTCCGTCCGGCGTGATGCCGATATCGCTGCCCGCGCGCAGGACTTCCACCAGGGCGGTGGCGGCTTCGCGCCCCAGCCGGCTGCTTGATCCGCGAACCGTACGCATGCCGACGAGCGAAAAAAAAGCGGAAAGCCATGCGCCATCCTTGCTCGCACTCACGAGGGCGTATGTGGGTCGCCCTTCGCGGAAGCGCCGGACGATCTCCGCTGAAAGAAAAAGCCGGTTGTGCCAGAGCACGATCGCGACGGGTTGGTCGCGCTTTTGATAGCGATGCAGATCTTCGGGAGTGGTTTCGAAGCGCAGGGTCATGCCCCACACCCACATCAAAACCCCGAGTGGCCACAGCACGACTCTGCGCCAGCCGGCGATGCCGTGCACGAGGGAAGGGGAGGGAGACTCCGACACGGGAGGTTTCTCGACGAACACCGGAGTGGCGCCAAGCAAAACGTGTTCGCGCGTGGTGTGTGCCCCTGAATGCACCATCCCGCCCCGCCGCAGAAAAGTCCCGCCCGCGCTGGGACTTCCGCACAATTTGTCACGTATTGCGGGCCAAGTTTCCCAGCGCGGGCGGGTGGCCGTTGGCGGCGACCATCGGTCGCGGATTCGCGGCGAGAGAGTGCACGCGGGGAGGAAGGTGGGGGTGGCCTGCCGGCCATTGACGCCAACCCCATTCCCCGCCACGAACGCGCGAATGTCGCATCCGCTTCCTCCCTGTCCGCAGCTGCCGCCGCCGCGCGTGGCACTCGACTGGCGTACGCTGCATGTGCACCGCGAGGACGTCCGCGGAGAAGAATTCTACCACGACTGCCTCGAGTATGCGCATTCGCTCTGGCAGCGCGGACTCGCGGCGCGCGCGATTCTCTGTCTGGACCGGGCCTTCGGCGCCGACCTGCGTGGCGGCGAAGCGATTCTGCAGCAATGGCCGTGGCCCTATGCGGCGACCCAATGGATTTTGCGCGAGACGCCGACGGACATCTTCATCGGAAATCCGCGGGTGCATTTTCAACATTACGCCGATCGCGTGAATGAGCCCCGCCGTGAGCAACGCCGCTGGCGCGCCTGGGCCTGCTGGGCGATCGCGTGCGACGTTGCGCCCAAATTGCGTGGCGATCCCAAACACGCGGTCGACGAGCCGACGCGCGAGCAGATCGCGACGCAGCTTCGCCAACACGGCACGCCTGGCGAAGGCGAACTCTGGGAAGAAGTGTTGTGCAATCGGCGGCAGGATAAGTTCGCTCGGGAAGTTTGATCTTAAAACCGCAGCCGCGAAAACCGCTGATTTCCGCTCTTGAACGCAAATTAAAACCTGGGTTCGAAGCCAACTCGCCCGCGGTTCACCTGATCGTTGGAGAGAAACGGGGTGAGGTAGATTCCCTGCTCGCTCCACGAGCGCCAATTTAGCGCCGAATAGCGGTAAACCAACTGCGGAATTGAAGCTGACCAGCTGGTGGTTGGCTCGGCGGGCCCACGAAAACCGCCCATTACTTTTTTTGTTCCCACAACGTCACCCTCGAAGGGCGATCATAGGGAGGATAAAACAGAAACGCGCCGGTCACCAATTGGATCCGACCGTCGTTGAACATATCGGCTGCTTTAACGACGACCAGATGCGTCGGCTCGTGCGCGAGCGTCCTCGGAATGAATTGATTGGAGCCGTCGTTTTCGAAGCAAATCAGCGAGATCGCGTCTTTGTTGCTCCAGTCGTTGAACCCGCTGCAGGCGACAATGTCCGCGTGACCGTCGCCGTTGAGATCGACGATCACGGGGCTGTAAGAGCCCGGGAAATCTCCGACCCGGCGAAAGGCAAACTTTCCTGCGCCGAGATTTTCGAGCCACTGCACGCCGTGCCACGGCCGCGCGCCAGGGGTGGCGTAGTCGAAGCCATCGCCGTTCGTATAAGCGATGTCGGGCTTACCGTCTCGATTGATGTCTGCGATGCTCAGGCCACTGCTGCCAAAATCCTTGTTTACTGACCCGGAGATCACGCGGTCACGAAAGTGGCCGGCGCCGTCTCCTTCGAAAAAATGCACTTCCTCCGAATCCTGGGAGACGAGCGCGACGATATCCAAATTGCCATCACCATTCATATCCGCCACTGGCGCGTGAATCGTGCCCGGGAGATCCAGCAAGGGGTGGCTCTTAAACCGCCAGTCTCCCAAATTCTCGATCCAACGAATCTCGCCTTGGATATAGCCAAATTGCCCGACGACCAAATCGAGGCGCCCGTCTTTATTGAGATCGGCCGCGGCCACGTACGTCACGCGCGCGACATTCTCGAGCAGGACGCGGTTGGTGAAATGGTTTGTTCCATCGTTTACCAGCACGACTACCGAACCGGTCTTCGCGTTGCTCGGCGGGATCGCCCCCATTGAGGCAACCAGCACATCCAAGTGCCCGTCGCCATTCATGTCGGCCGTCTCCACGTGAGCTGGACCGGCGATCGATTCGCCAAGGTCGACTTCCTCAAAAATACCCAGGCGAACCTGTCGAATCCAAGTGACCTTGTTAAGGTGACCGTCGCACACGATGACATCTTTCAGTCCGTCGGCGTCCAAGTCGACAATCTGTAGATCGGTAATCCAAGGGATGCCTTCGGGGGGGCGGCCAATTTGACGTTGGGAAAAAAAATTTAGATCGAGAGGATTTTTTTGTACGGCGCTTTTCCCTGCTCCACTGCTTTCACCGGATTTACGGGAAGGAAGGTTCGGAACGGGTCTGAGGGAGAAATACGCCGCCGCAGCGGCCAACAGAACGATGATGCCCACTATCGGTCCGCGGGATTTCACTTGAAGGTCTCGGCCGTAACGCGGCCACTCAACCGAACATTGAGAGCCGCGATCAATTCACTGTCGCCGGGCGCGACGAGCGGCCGGGCCTTTTCCCAGTTCTGGCGCGCCTGCTCCCGATTGCCGTCCTGATAGAACACATCACCAAGACTGAGATAGATGGTGGGATTGCTGGGATCCAAAGCGATCATCTTGTCCAGGGCCTCCGCCGCGCGTCGGAATTGTTTCAGCTGCACGGAAGCATTTGCCTTGCCGACGTAGCCATTCAGGTCGGCGGGGGCGAGCTGGATGAACTTGTCATAATAGGCCACTGCGTCTTCGAAACGATTCTGCTCGGCCAGGCGGTCGGCAGTTTGAAAGTAGGCTTGGCCGAGCAATGCCCGCACTCCGGCTTGGGCGGTTGTGTTGGGCGCGACACGAGCGTTCGCCTGCTCCAGTGGTTCGATCGCAGATAACGGATCGGCCCTCCCGAGATGGAATTCTCCCAGCAACGCTCGGGAAGCCACGTCATGGGTGTCCACGAGCGCGACGTGCCGCAGGCGCACGGCGGCTGCGTCTTTTTCGCCGGACGTCCAAAGTATTTTCGCCAAGCTCATGTTCTGAGCCTGGAGGTAAGGCTCCTTTAGCAACACTTTTTCCAAAAGTGTTCGGGCCAGTTTTTCATTCCCCAAACGGACCGCGACATCGGCATACGCTTTGGTGAGTGGAATGGAATCCGGGAAGCGTGCGTAGTAGTCTGTCGTCAACGCGACTGCCTCCGTGGTGTTTCCAAGAGCGAGCAGCGACTGAACCAAGAATGGGCAAATTTTCTCGGGATCGCCGCCTTTCGTGAGAGCCTGGCGATATTGCACCACGGCTTCGGAGTCGCGGTGAGCCCGTGCGGCTGACCATCCCCGCAACAACGGCGGAATCGGGCTTTTGGGATCGAGTTCCTCAATGCGCTGGAGGAACGGGGTCGCCTCTGCAAGCTGTCCGGTATTGAAGTACGCTTCGAACTTCAGTCCCAGGCGCTGAACATCGTAGAGGTCGGTGTCCAGCTCCGCCATCCAGGGATCGGCCGCAATCGGTTCGGGCTTCTGCAGGCTCCATTGTTTCATGGCGGCTGCTCGATCTGTTTCGCCTCGGCGCTCCAAAACTTGGGCAAACAGGGCGGCGGCACGGGTTGACTCAGGATGAGCCGCCATGAGGTCGTTCAATTGGGAGATCGCTGCCGCCTCATCGCCCCGCTGTAATT